>MGML01000130.1:0-1353 GCA_001796415.1 Chloroflexi bacterium RBG_13_46_14 | reverse complement strand
GGACAGAAGCATTCTTGCTTAAAGATGTTCCGCAGGTCATGGTAGGAGGTGTCCTCTACCGAGAGTTCCAACTGGATATCAACCAGAACTCAAAAGATACTAATGCATTGATTTCCATCGATGAGTTAGAGGTCTACACGACAAACATTGCACCATTAGAGCACCCGGGGTATCTGTACCCATTTGGTGATGACGTGGGAATTAACTTTGTGTGGAATCTCGATGGTGCAGGCGACAGTGTTATCCTAACGAACTTCGGCCTGAACCCCGGCAGCGGTAAGCGGGATTTCAAAATCCAGATACCGGATGCCTTGTTCGAACCTTATGACACATGGGTAATTCTCTACACAGAACATGGCGGTGATGAATATACTGGCTGGTATGATTTAAATGCGGACCCGGCGTCAAACCCAGTAGGTGATCAGGTATACGTAACCAACGCCGTTTTTGGTAACAACGACGGCTTTGAGGAATGGGGCGTTACCAAATATCCTGCCACAAAGCTTGGCACAAAATTCTGGGACATTGATGCTGACGGAGAGCCAAGGGAAGCCGGCGAACCGGGATTACCCGGATGGACTATCTACGTCGACTACGATGGCGATAGTGTCCTCGATGCCGGTGAACCATCAGCAATCACTGCTGCAGATGGCTCCTATACGATTACCGGAATCGAGCCCGGCACCTATCCCGTCCGGGAAGTAGCGCAGGAAGGATGGACTTGTTCCTTCCCTGAGTTTGGTTTTTATCCTGCTGAAGTATTTGGTAATGGTGCCTATCTTTTGGGTAACGATTTTGGTAACTGGATGGGTACACCCGCGCTTAGTATTACCAAGACCGGTGACACCCTTTCCAAGATAGGTGATGAGGTTACCTACCATTACGTTCTTGAAAACGGCGGAGATTTTGATCTTGATCGTACCAGTGTCATCGATGATAAGTTAGGTAACATCACTTCTTATTTCCCGCTCGTATTGACAGCCGGCCAGGTGTTTTCTGTTGATATACCCTGGACTATTCCATCTGGCGCTAGTGATCCATATATAAATACAGTTACAGCCACCTATGAATGGACACTTAACACTCAAACGCTTGTCGACACCTCCATTTGGGGAGTCAACCTCTTCCAGCCGTCGGTTGAAGTCAACAAGACAGGCGATACACTTTCCAAGGTTGGTGATGACGTCACCTACACCATCAACGTCACCAATGACGGCTCGAGTGACAGTCCCGATCTTATCAACGGCACAATTGCAGACACCCTGCTTGGCGACCTGCTTGATGCGGCCAACCCCTATGTCACCAGCAGTGATGCAGACGGTGCCCTGTCAGTCGGCGAGCATTGGACCATTG
>MGML01000129.1:252-5786 GCA_001796415.1 Chloroflexi bacterium RBG_13_46_14 | reverse complement strand
CTTTTTTATTTTGCTTTAGATATTCTAAGGAATTTCAGGGATGTCTCTCATCTTTTTCCATAACCTACTAAAATGTTACAGTAACCCATATATATACTGTAACGGGGATTTTTATCACATTCGGTTGTGATAAAAGGAAAATTAAAATAATTTTCTGAAGAGGAGTCTTGGAAAAGGCTCCTCTTTCTTTTAATGATTTATTTGCTTTTTATTGCTCAGGTGATATACTTCCACATATAAAATTAATATTGAACTCAAATTCCGATTAATTAAAAGAGCTTATGGATTCGTGTTTTAACTATTTACGTGAACCTGATATATTCCTTCCTTCATGTGCTTTGATAATAGCAGTACTTATTTTCCTGACTGATTTATGGTTTCGCTTCGGTGAATCAAAGAAAGCAATACCAACACATATCAGTACGGGAATATTTTGGTGCTATATTGCTATATTATTTGCATCGATTTCCTTTATAGGCGTAGTAATTACTTCTGATATAGATAAATGGGAAATAGGGTTTTTCATTACATCTTTACTAATGGGAGGACTAGTCATCTCAATATTAATTTTATCGTCGGTATTTGGTACATTTTCCAATTCTGAAAGAAAACCAAATTCATTATTTACACCAAAAGAGTTTGGGGAGATTTTTCAGACAGAAGAAAATACTTATCCTCGATTGATGTATCTTTTTGTTTTCATTGTTTCGATAGGAACATTGATTGCTAATATATTCGAAAAGACACTTATAGGTATATTGGTAATATTAGTCACATTTTGTATTGCTATTTTTGCTAGCATTATTGTCCGTACTCTAAAACTTAAACACGTAACGAGCTTTGTTGTTCGTAAATTAAGGCGTATTAAGACGAACAAAGAAGAGTAATCTATTATCTATAAGTAATTTTTCCATCAGATTATTCTAAACCATAGAAAAGAGGTATCAATATGGCAGAAGAAATATGTCCTGTATGTTCCTATACACTTGAAAGTCCATCTTGCCCTTATGAGAATATTGTTGGTGCTTCTATATATACATGCCCGCAATGTGGACATTTTATCCTTAGTAAATATATTACATATGAAGAAGGTTTTAAAGAATTTAAAAATCTTATTAGTGCTTGGATAAGAAAACAAAATAAACGTGGTAACTATTATCCAATTGTTGGTGGAAATGGAAATCTTGAAAAATGGTTTCAAGACTTACAGTATATGGGTTTTCCCGAAACTGTTAACGAAAAGTTAAACATGTTATTAAAAACATATGCTGATATGGCAGGTGATGATTATAACAAAATTATTGCCGTTGAAAATCATCCAGAATTGGTGTCTGATATCGCGGCAAAAAACCTAGGTGAGATTAACGGGTTAAATCGTTTACTTAGGCAACTTGAATATATTGGCGATGCGCAGGCTAGGGATATAGATAGGGTTAGATTGACAGCAAAAGGTTGGTTTCGTGTTGAGGAGATCTCAATATCAACATCAACTACTGATTCTGCGTTTATTGCTATGTGGTTCACCCCACAAACAAATGACTGTCGGGAAGCGATAAAAGCAGCTGTTATAGCAAGTGGGTATAATCCGATAATTGTTGATGAGACAGAATTTAATGATTTTATAATGGACGAAGTAACTACTTTAATTCGGCAGGCACGTTTTTTAATTGCCGATTTGGCATGTATCCCAGAAGTATCTAATGATTCTATGTCACTGGTAACCGGCGGTGTCCGTGGTGGAGTATATTGGGAGGCAGGTATGGCATATGGTCTCGGAAGGACTGTAATTCTGACGTGTAAAGATGTTGAGAGTTCAAAGAACCGCATTCACTTTGACCTTAAACAATATCAGACAATATTATGGAAAGAAGAAGAGTTAAATCCTGATATTCGAAAAGATATTGTCCATATAAACACCCCATCCTTTACAGAGAAGTTATACCAAAGAATATTGTCAACAGTTGGTAGAGGGAGTTATCAAAGGCCATCTAAAACTTAAATAGACAAAGGGGGATAACTTCTAAACTATCCCTCCCTTCTTATTTATCTCCTAGCTGCTTGACGAATTCAACACCGCATAAGGTGATACAGTTGTGCAGGCATATTTCGTGGTTAACGGCTGAGTCCAGCGAGGGACTCCATCATAAAGCATCATGAATAGATCTTACTGGTGCGGGCTTTACTTTGAATGTTTACTCTCATATAATATCAGGTAAGCAAGAGGAAGCGATGGCATTACTGGATGAAGTTTTTCCAGCTGGGGTTTCTAAAAAAATAACACAAAATTAACACATAGTTCTTAAAAGTATATTACATAACTTCATGAATTAATTTCAAGCCGAAGTGGCGGAATAGGTAGACGCGACAGTCTCAAAAACTGTTGGGGGGCGACTCCCTTGTCGGTTCGAGTCCGACCTTCGGCACCACGCAATAACCGTTGCGCAGCGTGGTACCTTCTCAGGAAAATCAGTTCCAGTTTGGCGTATTAAATGCTAATCCCTGGGTTTTCCCAGTATAACCAGTTCTGAACCGTTTGGGGTTTTGTCCACATCAATGGTAACACCGGTAAGGTTTTCAGCCAGTGTTTCCTCAACAACCAGGACGGCAAGGCCGTCATATTCTATACGCCTGTCTCCCGGCATTTCGATATCCATACCTAATCCAAGCTCCCCATCCTCCCGGTTAACGAGTCGCAGACGGGCTTGAGACATATCGGTATAATTAAGAAGAATTTTCTTGAGTTCCTGCTTGGCGCTTTCAGTGACGGTGACCATAAATTCCCCTTCCCCTTTCTACTCTCCCCCTTTATGGACAGTAAATGCAGTCGGCATCTTAACATAAAGGGATTTTTCTGTCAAATATTTAACCATAGCCAGTGAAATCGATACAGGGATAAAGAGATTCATTTCATGAGCCTTTTGGCTCAAAGTTAACCATGGTACTATTCGGTTCTGGTTGGAGTAACCTATATTTCTTGAGATTGCCATCCGCCTGCGGCGGATTGACGGCGAATTTCGCAATGACATCAGTACCAACCAGATGCAAACTGAACTTTAATCATACTATTTTGACAGCCGCACTTTCAGTAGCTATAATTCATGTCGGGTTGCCGAGTTGTGTAGTGGTAGCACAAGGGACTTTGGATCCTTTAGCCCAGGTTCGAATCCTGGCTCGGCAGCCAGCTACTTGCTAAGATATTGCAGAAATCAGACCGTCACCTTCGTTGCTTTCAACCTTCTGTTACTTACCCGGTTAGCACTCATCTTTCCCAACCGGTAAAGAGCGGACACGAATCCGGGTATCCTCAAGAATGACAATGCTACCCTCTTTCAGGACGTGTTCGAGATTTGGCAGATTTGTTAGCAGGAGCGCTGCCTGGTCACCCGGCCGCCTTGATGACCTGCGAAACAGGAGTACGGAAGGTTCTTTTTTGCTTCTTAAAGCCAGTAATGTAGCGAAATCGGTATCTGCCGATAAGATAATGCGATGCTCCTCGGCAGCTCTTTTGAATATCTTTTCATCAGAATCAGCCTGCATCCCATATTCTCGCACGTGTGTAGCATCATGTCCGGCTCTGCACAATTCTGCGGCAATCAACGGTGACAGGGCGTTATCAACCAGAAACTTCACGGTATTGGCACCAGTGGCAGTTCCCGTTCCCGTACTGCCTCGGCAGCATACTGCAAGGCTTCAGGGATATCTTCCGGTTGGAGGTCCGGATAAGCCTGGAGTATCTCGGTCTCAGTCATCCCCTCGGCTACCATCCCCACTAAAGTAGCCACCGGGATGCGCAAGCTTCGTATGCAGGGTACACCCCCCATTTGGTCTGGGTGAACGGTAATTCGGCTAAATTTCATTTTTATCCCCCCAAATCGATTTCCAGAATCCTACTTCTGGTTCTGAATGTGTATCATAGAGAGCATTTCTCATCATATTGTATCATGACGAGGTTCTTTCAGGCGAGTTTATTAACGAGGTTTCGCGGTGACAAACTCACCTTATGAAGGTCATATTCCGCGTTTTGTATCTCTCTTGATTGATGGGAATGGCTGGTGAGTCAAAGGCTTGACTTTCTTTAGTACTTATTCATTAAGTTTCGATTCTTAGATACCAGTGTTGCCGGATAACACTTTTATTTTCGATATGAAGAGTATTAGTTGATGCGAGATTATTTTATTGCCATATGTCAATTTTCTCTTCCGCCGTGCAGATTACCAGGAAAACAAGGGGTGTGGAAACATTCCTTACTGTTACCGGGCAATGTTTCAAATTAGGCGGTATGGAGACGATTGTAGCAGTATCGAAGACATGTTCTTCCTGTTCTTCACCGAGACAGACACTTACTTCGGCACCTAAATCGTTTACATTCTCTGGATTGCCCCCAACGAAACAAAGTAATTCGTGGTGATTATGAGAATGGGTAATCGGCGCTGAATAACCCGGATATATGCAGTGATAACCCAGAGTCGTACCGCTCCTGTATTCATTATGGATGGCCGAAATCGACGTGCCCATGTATCCCGGTTCTCTTTCTTTGTAGAAAGGACCCTGAATTATATTCATCCAGTATTTCTTGCCATTATTTGCAACAGGGCTGCCTTCCTTCATAGTCTTTAGTTGCATATCCTGACTGTTAACAGCTTTTTTAGCTTCGTATTCCTTCGTTGTCGATATTCTGAGAAATACGAAAGGTTTGGCGTATTCTTTCAAAACAACCGGACCATGCTTCAGGCCGGGTGGAATTGAGACTACCGTGGCGCCGGTGATTGTGTGTTCTTCATTTTCACTGCCCAGGCAGATACTGGCAGTCACTCCTAGATCCAGAATATTCCCGGGATTGCTCCCTAAGAAACACAGCAGTTCCCACCCATCGCGGACGCGACTTTCATTAATGGACCAGTCGCTTCTGTTGATGCAATGATACTCACAGGTTAATCCTATATTATCTCGATTATCGTAGGTAAATACCGTTTCGCCATTAAGGCCTTGAGTTACTTTTTTAAAAGGTTCCCGAATCACATTTTGTTCATATTTTCTCTCTGACATTTATATTGTTATCCTCTCATTTCTGTTGAAATTTCCTAAATATAAGAAGATTATCACCTGATTGTCAAAATTCTTCGCTCCTTTGTATTTTTTGCTTCTTTCATTTATGATTAGAGACCAAATATACTTATTCTGGTTGTTTCTGAAAGGAGGTATAAGAAGATGGCTGAAACGAAGTATGGTAAATATATCAGGACAGGACCCGTTACTGTTCCCCCTCGCGGGAAACTGGCTTTTCACAGCGAGAACTTTAACGCAGGAATTGGGGGAGGAGAGCGTAAAGAAAGACCGGCGTCAGTTCCGGGTTCGGGAGTATATCTGAACGCTGATGCCTATGACGGATGTCCGTATTACGTGAGTATCCAGCGAACGACGGAGGCTCCGCCGAACCAGCCTTTCCTTCTCAAACATGTACATGAGGACGTGGATGAAGTTGTTATGTTTGTTGCCGCGGGGCCGGATGCCGATCTGGGAACCACTGTTACCTT
>MGML01000129.1:0-179 GCA_001796415.1 Chloroflexi bacterium RBG_13_46_14 | reverse complement strand
CATGGCCCGATGTTCTACAGCAGTCCGTTTAAAGAAGGAAAGCAGTTCTATCTTATTGTCTGGCTTAATCAGCCTGACTATCCTATGGAATAGCGGTAATAAGGGATATTAAGGGGGAGTATCAAGATGGTACTCCCCCTTGTACTGTATGCGGGTTGCGTGGTGAGTTCCGGTTTATC
>MGML01000128.1:14629-15730 GCA_001796415.1 Chloroflexi bacterium RBG_13_46_14 | reverse complement strand
AAGACACAAATAAAATTATTTAGAAGGGTAACATCTACTCAAAAATCAATCCTTTCGTATCATTAACGTTATCCTCATGGATTTTTCATAATGGTATTAGCCATCCAAAACCGGGCAGTGCCCTAAAGTTACCTATTCTTGTTTTCAGCCTGTATTCCCGCCTCTAATACCATCCATATTTTTTAACCGTCTCCACTATAGCCCTGACATTTTCCGGTCTAGCGTAATCCATCGAAGAAGTCGGAAACACAATGAGACCGCCGTTTTTCCCTATATCTTTTATGAGTTTTTTACAATGCTCCTCTACATCCTGCGTCGAACCAGCCTGAAGCAACGTGGGAGGGACGCCGCCCTGGATGCACATGTGGTCGCCCAGCACCTCTTTAGCCCTGTAAATGTCCGTGTTTTCAGTCCAGAAAGTAACCTTCCCCTTGGGAAGTTCAAGAAGGTATTCGAGGCGGTCATCCCAGATACCCTCGAAGACAGGAGCCACTATATAGCCGAGTTCAACGGCTTTCAAAATAGCTTTTTTCAGTCCGGGCCAGTAGAATTTTTCAAATTGCTTTTTCGACATGAAGCCGTCCGAACCCCTGTGGAGTGCCATGAAAAGTCGCGGAGGATTGCCGTCTGCGTCGGGTATAGCCGGCGCAGCCTCGGCAAACTGCCACTCCTGAATCATTTCACAAACCTCAAGCAGTTTATCAGGGCAGCGATACATATCCAGCATCGCGCCGCGCATACCCCTCAGGAAATCCGAGATAACATCGAACGGAGCTCCGCCGACTCCTCCCCTTCTGAGTGGTCCGAATTGTGATGGATAACCGAGTTGAGTTTCTATTTGGGCAATACCCATCATCATCTTCATCATTCTTTCCTGTTCGGCATTAGCCTGAATTATCTTCTCGCCCAGTGCTCTGAATTCCGGACTGGCCAGAAGACCCAGCATTCCTCCAAAAAAGCCGCCACGAATCATATTCCGAATTGGCGGCAGTTTTTCGAGAGGTTCAAGCGAGCCGTATAATCGGGGCAGAAAATACCGGATGACGAAATCGGAGGGATCGGAGAGAAAGAGATCATATTCCTCCTGTTTCATATATTCTC
>MGML01000128.1:0-14467 GCA_001796415.1 Chloroflexi bacterium RBG_13_46_14 | reverse complement strand
TTCGGGATCGTAGTCCGGAGTTCTTTCCGGGGGCGTGACGTAGAGATAGAAAAACCTTTTTCCTGCCTCTTTCATTGTAACCGGCTTCCAGCCCTGGACGGAATAGGTCTCGATAACGATTCTTGTTCCGGGTCGAAGTTCCGTCTCGAATTTCGGCCTTAAAAAGGCAATGCCGCTTTGAATGAGGTATACAAAAATCACCGAAGCTTCGGAGAGGTTCTGTTCCAGAACGTCGCCTTCGATGAAAGTCACTTTCCCATCCAGACCCCGATTTTTCGCCGTTGCTCTCGCGGTATTCACGCAGTCCGGATCTATATCTATCCCGACACATCTCCCGGCGCCTTTCTCAAGGGCAGTAAAAAGCAGTCTGCCGTCGCCGGATCCAAGGTCATAGACCACGTCGTCAACGGTGACCGGCGCAAGCTCGAAAAATGTATCGATAATCTGTGGTGGCGTTGGCACCCACTTCACGAATTTCGGCATATTACTGGTCGACTGTTCATCGATTAATCTTTAATACATGAGGAATATAAAAAAACAGAAAGATATTCGAACTTCACTGGAAACAATGCTGTGTTTTGTTATAATCATAACAATATTAAAATTGCGAAAGTAATTATTTCAAAATATATATTATTCATAACTATATCTATATTTCGATACAAATATATGAATTCATTCTTTATTACCTATGCTTTTACACTTAACTAATTGACTCACACCGTTCTGCCAACTACTAAACCTCTTTTGAGCTGGAGGATCAGGTGACAAATACCTGGTCGGGTTCTGAATAATTCGAATAATCGGTGTACTTCCTTTTCTAAGACCACTCACAATGTAAACATAATAATTTTCTTTTTGTTCTTCCGCCTTTTTCCACTCATGAGGTGTTAATTCCCAAACACCTGATTCATTTCTAAAATGTTTAACTTCTATGTACCTTTCTCCTCCAATATCTGTAAAGGAATATATATCATAACCGATTCCTGGTTGACGATGTCTATCTTCAGCAGTCCTATTTTCTGTCTCTTCGAAATCGATTACTAATCCTATTGCAATATCTTCAGCATCACCTCGAAAAGGTCTTTCTCTGTGTGAAATTTTTTCTCTCGGCGACACTCTTTTTCCTTTTCGCAGTTTAATTGGTTTATTAGGTGTATCTCCATTTCCGTCACTACTTGTGTACGGTACATAGTCTTCAATTTCACCGAAAAAGAAATCTTCTGGATCAATGAGTCCAGAATCCCGTTTTTCTGGAGGTTTTTGGGGAGGTCTTGGTTTCGCCTTTGGTTCTGGTTTGGGTTCAGTGGTTGAGTTTTCCTCCATTGAGATATCATTAGTCTGATCGTTTTCTTCTTCAGCAGTGATAATCTCTATCTGCCCATTACTTTCCTCTTCTAAAATATCATCTTGTTTTATGTTATATTGGTTTAACCTTTCAATTAATTCATCTTGATCGCTAACTTTCATAATTGAATCTAAGAATAGAAAAACGTCATCTGCTGCAGCTCCAAAAAACTTAGAGAGCTCTTTCGATACGCTATAAGATAATGAATCCTCGGTATTCAACACATACAATCTTTTTTCTTCTTTACTCAAATATGTGGACTTGTTTATTCCTTTGCACACAATTGGTTCAGTTTTTTCACGAGTAAATGAATAATCTAGCATTAATTTAGAAGTTACATAAATTTCCAGGCTATCAATATCTTGTCGAATATTCTGCTCAATTAATTCTCGATAAATAACTACTTCTTTGTTTTTTAGATATTGAAGCGCATATCGCAACATCCGTTTGATCTTCTCTATATTTCCTCCATCTATTTCGCCAAGCTTGCCTAAATGCTTTTTTATTTGGATATACTCGCTTATAGGATGAAAACAACCAATGGTTAGCATTCTCTTAAGATTATGCCAGGAATAAGGAATCCATAACGTTTCGATTTTATCAATGAAATACTGACTAAAATCGGGGTTGTCCATATAAACTAAATCCGTTAATGCAGGGAAGCTGTTATTATGGCTTAAATAAACAGGTTGATCAACAACATTTTGATCATTTTGATCATTTTCTTCAATGATTTCATTGATGTACTGATATAACTTGGGGGCATTGTTTTTATAAAATCCAATATCGTTCGTTGATTTCAGATCGTTTAGAATATCAATACAATCAACTATTGATGGAGTTTCTTTAATTCCTACCATCTTGAAAAAGTTAGTGAGATCGTCGGGATAGAATTTATCACCGTTATGTTCAATATACCCTCTTAATGTATTAAATTGATTAGAAAAGTCTCGGAAATAAACTTTTTTCGGATCCCACCAATTTTTATCTTCTCTAGGTAAATAGATTAGTTCATCTTCATTAAACTTATTGATCGTACTAATTCGCTTTTTATAATATCCATCAGAATCTGCCATAGCAGTTAATTTTTCATCGCAATAATGATAAATAGTCGTTAATTTCTTTACCTGACTAGTTTTTGTTGAAACGTGGTGGCTACGGTATTGAGTCAAATTATCTAACACAAGGTCAAAAGAAGGTTCAAAATTCACACCAATATCACGCAAGAAGGTATCATTTGCTTTCAATTCTAAATATACTGTTCCTTCTCCAAGAAGATGAGTATTTCGGGTACTTTCAATAAATAAAGCAGATGGTTTGTGAAATAAATTATCTGTTCCCAAAACCCATTCAGAATCTCTTAAATATTCCAAGAAAGTTGATGATCCTAGTTTCTTGTTTCTCTGAGTGCTATAAAACCAATGATACTCAGACTCACAGAATAAATTATCTTTATATAATTTCCAATTTTTCGCCAGAGAATCCCAAAGCATACTCAACTTTTTTTTATTAGCTTTAGGTCTGATGATGTTAGAACAATACTCGATTAAATCGGTGATATCATCACTGTATGAATCTCCCTGAATGAAATGGCCTCGTGTAGAGTATTCACGCTTAACCCATTGATATTCTGGGCGATTCATTTGTCGACGATAATTTTCTCTAAGTACTCGAGGAGAAGACCACATTCCAAGAATTTCTGCGAACTTTTTCCAAGAATACTCAGCTCTCTGCCTACCGCGCGTCTTTTTTCTTGCCTGGTGTTGTTGCCTATTTAGATAATACGGGGACAAAAAACGCTTCCCTTTTATCCCATTAAACAAATGTTCCATGATCTCATTTTTCCCATATCTAGTAGAAAAATAGAGTTCACTTGGTTGGCAATATTCACTTATTTTTTTCTTTCGATCGTAATGATATGCCTTTAATTTTATTGTGTCTTTTATTTCATCTATAAATCCTGACGAAAAATTTTTACTTCTAATTTCAGCTTCGACAGTAGACCAATAGATGCGAATATAATTAACCAACTGATATAATTTTTGATCACTATAATTACGAAATTTTTCTGTAGCATACTTTGGCAATATTACATCACGGATTACATGTGCCTGCTTAAAATGTTTTCGTACTCCTATGTTATCAAACCAATCTTTAACACGACTTCTTTCCTCTTCTACGTATGTGTCACTTTCCTGACGATGAATAATACTAGATTGCTGGAAATATGGATGGAGAAAATCTATCTCACCTTCAGTAAATAATTGATTGATTTCCGATAAATCAATATTTTGAGGATAGCAAATTAATCTATCTGGCTTCTCCGTATCAACAAGAGGAATTAGTTTTTTAGTATTAGTTAATATAAAGTTTGACTCTCTAAGTTCATCAAACAAAGCTCTTTTTTCATCATTCCAATAGGGAGAGTAGGTACCTGGTTGAATTTTTAACGAAGTAGAGAATTGTATGCTTAAATAACTATATAAATCTAAATACCAATGCAAGGATTTATTTTTTATCCTAGCTTCAAGCTTTAACAAATCAATTAAGCATCTCAAATCAATTTCCCGTGCTCCGAGTTCAAATAATATTTTCTCAGCTCTTGTATAAGTGTCTTGAAGAGAAATTGTTGTATCTATGTAATAATGTTGTTCAAGCAAAACAGCTTTAATATCCGCTTCACTGATTATATCTCTTAAGGCATCATCACTTTGAATCGCACATTTCTCAGGTATTGTCCAACCATGTGTAGTCTTAGATATTTTCTTCGTTTTTAGGTTATGCGTGAGTTCTGTATAGAAAAGTTCTATCAAATTATCTTGGATTTCAACTTTAAGAGGAATGAAATTGTATATATAGTTCCCAAGTTGTTCATCATCAATGATTGATTCGAAAAGGTCTCCTGCCCATTTCCCCATTTCCTTTATCAGCCATTCGTTCCATGTATGATCCGTAACATTCTCTCTACCGATTGTTGGCAAAAAATCGGCCTGTAAAAGGAAATTCAAGTCAGTTCTTTTTTTTGTAGGAAGGTAACAATAAAGTACACCTTTTTGCTGAACAAATTCTCTGGTTTCCTCGTTAATAGGGAACGCAATTGTTATCCGGGTATTGGTTATACCCTCTTTCCCTTCAGGAATTTTTACTTCATCGGTCACCCGAATATCTTTATGAAATACTCGCCATCTTGTTTCATTTTCTTCTTCTTTTTGCCGACCATCGGTTAATATTATTTCTGAATTTTCCCCGTTTTTACGTTCAATAATCCAGTGATCACTGTTCACATTGTCGTGAAATTCTAACTTTTCCAGGTTTTCTAGAAAGAGCAGGATTTTACTATCAACAAGGATAAAATCCTCGATCAATTCTTTTAAGCTAGGAGAATCTTCAGAGAAGGGTAAAACGAAAATTGCTCCTTCATCTTCACGGTAGTATTGTTTTACAGATTCTGGGATTTTATCCTCCGTAGTAGGATAGATGTAATCTGAAATAGAAAAATTATATTTACTCGATATTATCTGGGGTTTTTTTGTAATATTGAAAACAGACTTAAATCCTATACCAAAGAAACCAATTTTGTTTCTTTTTCTTCCAGGTCTGACTGAACAAATACCTTGAACATCATCTTCTCCGAAAGGCCTGCCATCATTACTCACAACGGCATGGTCATCATTAAAAACAAAGTGAATGGTACTTGAACCTTCATCTTCTGCATTTTGAATTAGTTCGAGAGCATAGTGAACCTTATCACCGTATAGTTGTTTACTAGTGAGGACTAGTAGATTATCTCTATCTTCAGATTTTTCTCGGATTTTTTCTGAGTATATCTTTTCGATTAATGATGAATCCCAATGAACCATTTACTAATATCACCAAATATGTTAGAGCATTAGATTAATTGAAATAATTGATCAACCCATCTAGGATCTCTGAAATGCCGAATGCAATATATCATTACGTTCAATATGAACAAATTATTCTTGTATTAAGCCTCCAAGTCTCGTAAAAATTATTGTCTCAAGCGTACTTATCGCCCATATTAACAAGTTTTAACTTTGTAGCCCAAACTTATTTTTACAAAAGTTTGTATAATTAAATTTAGATAAGTTTCTTTATTTCTTTATCGGTTCAGTATGAATTAGTTTTAGTAAAAGATCAAATTCCCCTTGAGTCAATCCGTTAATAACTAGTAGAACTATCGGCCCTTCCAGACAGGCGGTCTCTTCTCAGCAAAGGCAGCTGTTCCCTCTCTGGCATCTTCGGACGCCATGACATTCGGACCGAACCGTGCCGGTAATGCCTCTTTCAGTGGCATATCCAGGTTCTTCCTTACCGTCTCTTTAATAGCCTGCACTGCCAGCGGGGCTACTTCCGTCATTTTTTTAGCGAGGTTAAAGGCAGCATCCATCAACTCAGCACCGGGGACGACGTGATTGACCAGACCAATCCGATATGCTTCCTCGGCAGTGATCAAATCTCCCGTCATCATTAATTCAAGTGCCGCTCCCAGGTTTATCAGCCTTGGCAGCCTTGCCATTCCTCCGCCTCCGGGTATAATTCCACGCTTCGGTTCCGAAAGACCCATCTGTACGCCTGCGGCAGCAATCCTGATATCACAGGCAAGTGCAGTTTCAAGTCCGCCGCCAACCGCTACTCCATTGATAGCGGCTATGATAGGTTTCCAGATATCGATATTTCCCGCCATCAGGCTGGGTATTTTCGATTCGTCTCCTGCACCTCTACGGCTTCCTGCCAGGTTTGCTGCCATCTCTTTTAAATCCATCCCTGCAGAAAACGCCTTATCTCCGGCTCCGGTTAGAATGAGAACCCAGCTGTCATTATCGTCTTTAAAATCCGCTAATGCTTCCCCCATCTCTCTTCTCATAGCGGCATTCATCGCATTCCTGGCTTCCGGCCGGTTCATAGTCAATACCGCAATGTGGTCTTTCTTTTCGTATATAGTAGCTTCACCCATTTTCTTCTCCTTCAATATCTATTATTTTTCATGTATTTTACAGGATTGATTAATGGAAGCGATACCTCATTCGCAGGTAACTTCTTGGGGATGAGTCTTTAACGCGTCTACCTGAAATTCAGGAGATTTTACTCAGATGAGTTAATAGGACTAACACCAAAATAATAGGAACAGGTTTTCGCTATTTCAAAGTTCTTAGAAACTCGATCAGGTCGTCGAGATCCTGTTGACTCATTTTCCAGCGTGGCATTTCCTCATCCAGCGGTTCTCCTGCCGGATTTATCCCTTCCGTTATAGCCTGTTTCACCGTTTCCTCAGTATAGGGCGGATGTTCTTCATGTTCTTCTTCACTATTTCCTTCTTCCTGATGTTCTTCGGAGGTAAGATGGTCCCATGTGATATCGGGAGCATCGAAACTCCACATCATCATGTTCACTCTACCACCCTTTCCATCAGCCCCATGACAGTTTGCGCAGGTAATCGAATGCATCATCCTGATACTGCCGGTGTAGGAAATGTAATTTCCTGAATCACTACTAGCGGTGAAGTATATCCTCTCTCCATTAGACGCATAAGATCTACTGCAGGCCGATACCAACCCGACACTTATTATCAGCACAGCCATAATAATCCAAATATTCCGGTATCGGTTCTTAACCATTTTCCCAGTCATAGCCATTACCTGCCTTTCTCAATTTTCAGGAACCTGGCATTGATGGCAACAATAATTGTGCTTAAAGCCATCAAAGCTGCTCCAACTGCCGGGTCCATTATGAATCCCACTCCGTAAGCAGCTCCTGCGGCCAGCGGAATTGCTATCACATTATACCCCGTAGCCCATGCTAAATTCTGTATCATCTTTTTATAAGTAGCCCGCGACAAATTAATAATAGAAATAACATCCAGAGGATTGCTCCTTACCAGAACAATGTCTGCAGTTGCGACTGCAACATCGGTACCGGCTCCTATCGCAATACCGACATCAGCCTGGGCCAGGGCAGGCGCGTCATTTACTCCGTCACCGGTCATCGCCACAACCAGTCCACGAGCCTGGACTTCTTTAATCTTTTCAGCCTTTTTTTCCGGTAGTATCCCGGCAAAATATTCATCCAGTCCCGTTTCCTCCGATACCCATCTGGCAACAGGTTCGTTATCCCCGGTTATCATCATGCACCGGATGCCCATTTCCTTCAGCCGGGCTATCGTTTCTTTAGACTCTTCCCGGATGATATCAGCTAAAGCGATGGCGCCGGTAAGTTTTCCATCGATGATCACAAATATAACTGTTTTCCCTTGTGAAGAAACCTTATCGAGTCTATCGTCCTCCGCTTCCATGTTGCTCTCCTGAAGATATCCTGAACTGACCGTCTTTACGTCTTTTCCATTTACCCTGCCCTGAGCACCTTTCCCGGGCATAGACATGAACTCTTCAACAGGCCAGGTATCTTCTGAAAAAGCCACGATCCCTTTTGCTATTGGATGTTCGGAGTGTGTTTCGACAGAGGCTGCATACTTGATCAGCTCTTTTTCATCCAGAGTATTATCCAGGATTATGGTATCGGTTACCCCGAACTCCCCTTTTGTTAGAGTCCCGGTTTTATCGAACAAAATCGCCTGTACCTTCCTGGCCTGTTCAAAGCCTTCGCGGTTTCGAATCAATAAGCCGGCTTTTGCAGAAATAGAAGTTGAGACGGAAACCACCAGAGGTATAGCCAGGCCGAGAGCATGAGGGCATGTGATAACCATCACCGTCACCATCCTTGAGAGCGCAAAAACAAAATCCTTTCCGGCAGCGGTAAGCCATACCACCAGGGTTATCACCCCTGCGCCTATTGCTATTATGGTCAACCAGAGCGCCGCACGATCAGCAAGGTTCTGCGTTTTGGACTTACTTTCCTGTGCCTGTCGGACCAGTTCTGTCATTTGTGCAAGATACGAATCCTGTCCTGTCTTCTGTACTTCAACTTGAAGAGAACCTTCTCCATTAACTGAACCACCTATGACTGTATCATCCTGGTGCTTTTGTACCGGCAGAGATTCACCAGTCAGCATTGCTTCGTTCACTGATGTTTCCCCATCAATAACTTTCCCATCTACCGGGATCTTTTCCCCTGGTTTCACCAAAACAGTATCACCGACCTGCAATTCATTCAGAGGTAACTCCATAATTTGCCCATCCGGCATTATCTTATGTGCTTCTGAAGGCATTAATCTCGCCAGTTCTTCGAGCGCAGATGAAGCTGCCATAATGGATCGCATCTCCAGCCAGTGCCCCAGCAACATGATATCGATGAGGGTAGCCAGTTCCCAGAAAAATACATTTCCACTCAGTCCAAATACAACAGCACTGCTGTATACATAAGCCACGGTAATCGCCAGGGCTATAAGCGTCATCATTCCGGGTGACTTAGATTTTACTTCATCGAAAAAACCTTTAAGGAAAGGATACCCTCCATAGAAGAAGATAACTGAAGACAATCCGAATAAAACATATTCATTACCCGGAAAAGTAATAGCTCCTTCAATACCAAGAAATCGCTGTATTAATGGAGAAAGGAGCAATACCGGAATACTGATAATGAGTGATATCCAGAAGCGTTTTTTAAAATCGGCTACCATTGTCGCGTGATGATTGCCATGTCCGCTGTGGTCGCCCATCCCTTCGTGTCCTGCATGACTATCCTTATCTTGTGAACCCATATCGTGCTTAGCACTCATATCATGCATGGATCCCTTGTCATGTTTCATTTCATGATCCATGTGCTCGTGTTCGGGCGGGTCCGTATCATACTCGCCGGTCCGGTTACCATGCGAGTGTTGCATAGTTTCATCCATCATTCCCCTCCTCCTCTGTAAATCGATACCTTTTCCATCTTTCTTGCTTCGATCAATAAGTCTATCGGTCATGAGTACTCATGGCCGATAATTTGATATGCACTACTATTTGATTAACGCCAGGCATCTATACTGTATGCGGGATTGGACCTGGCGCTCCGGCCATCGGTCCATAGTCCCACTTCTTCTCCACCGCCGGTAACGATAATACAGTTCTCGAATGGGTCCGCTACCGCCGGTACCATATAATCCTCGTCCAGTTCTTTCCATGGTTTCCCGGAAGTAGGCTCGATACCCTTCCATGCATTGGTCGTGACATCGGGTCTCTGGTGAGTGCGGTACTCTTTCAGAGTCATGAAGCTCTTCTTGTACAGCCATTCATAAACCTCGTCCTTGGTCTTGAAACCATAGAGCTGGAGGTCGCGGGCCATTTCAGGCAGCATGAAAAATGTCTTTCCGCCTTCCCAGTTTTTCCAGAGGCTGTCAACGAAGTATTCCATCCAGTTGTGTGGGCCGGGAATACCCTTTACGCCCAGTCGCCTGCCGATACCACCGTGGCCGCTCTTCTGGAACTCCCGGTATCCTCCGGGCATAAATTCCGTTCTCTGCAGGGTACGGCAATGATGGATTCGAAGATTATAGACACAACTCTCGTCTTTCCCGAAATCGTATTCTTCCCTCAGGCTGGCCCAGCCCGGCGGCAAAGCGTCGTCATTTTCAGGGATACAATTAAAGAGACCTGAGCCCCAGACACCGCAGTTGGTCACATTGGGAATATTTCCTCCAAGGTTACGCCACATAAGCTCGGCAGCGCGACCTATAGCCCTGTTAGCCTGATTCCCCGGACCAAGTACGTTGGTATCGAAGTTCATATCGATTTCTCTTGCATACGGACCGCTGACCACGAACATGTCACCGCCCCGACCGTCGCCGCAACCTCCTCCGGCTTCAGCTATAGCCAGTAAAAGCGGCATGTGCTCCGGTTCACATCCGGCCATCACACCGATAGTCGCTATCTTCTCAACGGTAGCCTTACGGCGCATCGGCATGAAATAGACGGGTTCTCCCTTTTTGCCCGAGCTTCCCATCTGTTCGATACGGTCTCCGGCTCGATGGTCGGCATGATAGGTAATTATCTCATCGGGTTTATGGCTGGTACCCTTGAGCATCCTTTCCACCAGTTCTTCAGTGGGCGCTACGACCGGAAGACCGTCAGTGTATTTGCAGATGGGGGCATTATTGTACAGTTGAGGTATATGTTCGGCCTGTTTGAAGAATTCCTGGGCTTCCAGTAATGTGCCTTCGAAGATGTATCGAGGGTTACTAATATCCCATTCTGGTGGATTCTTCTCTTCTTCCGTCAGAGGTCGCACCAGCTCGTCCAGCAGGTCGTCGATCCATGACTCGACATCCTCAGGTCCGGGGACATGACGTGAACCCCAGACACGCCTCATATCGGGAACGCCGTTCAGCCTGCATGCCTGTCTCCAGCATTCATCCTGGTCTTCGAAAATGATGAATACACTGGGAATTCCGGCTTTTTCGATTGATGACAAATGGGGCAACTGCTCCCAGATAGCACCGTGTCACCATACCACACCGCGGATAAGCGCATCCGTGGTCTTCACCTCCTCTTCGGTAAGAGCGAGACTCCCCGCTTTCGTCGCATGGGCGGCAGCATAACTGATATTCCATTTTACCTGCGGATATTTTTCCGGTAGCATCTTTACCAGGGGAATAAGAATTCCCTGCTCTCCTCCGGCTCCGACACTCATCGTAATCCTCGCACCATCGAGCGTCTTAAGCCGCGGTGCCAGCGGATGAAGCTCTACCGGTTCCTGAATTCCGACAGGATTTAAAAATCGGTACATCTTATCATTTTCTCCCATCATCTCCTCCTTAGACAACATTGAGTATGTAGCAATTATATTAGGATAACTCCAGAATAATCAAAAGGAGACAGTACCTGATGAGACGATGCTTCATTAATTCCAGATAATCAGTTGATAAAAAGCTTATTTAAGAGAAGAACATTTACACGAATGCTGATAATACGAAACATTATATAATGACAAAGTAAAAAATGTCCGCTTTTATAGTTATGACGCATTGAAACTAGTAAAAAGGACAAAAAGGGAGTCTTGCTTTTGGATGAAGCCACAGCGGTAGCTCTTGTTAGAGACGGTAACACCGAAGCCTTTAGTTATATTGTTGAGCATTATCATGCACCGATCCACCGCTACCTTTATCACCTGACCGGCGACTACGAACTGACCCGGGACCTGGTGCAGGATACCTTTATCCGGGCATATGAAAATATGATAAAGACAGACTCAGAGCTTTCACTTAGAGTATGGCTGTACAAAATTGCTGAAAATAACGCCCGTCAGTATTACCGTCGTAAAAAGCTGGTCGCTTTTATCCATTTCTCTTCTAACGACGCAGATGATATTCCTGGTGGTAACCGGATGGAGGAAATGAACCGGTCAATAGCTATTGAGGAAGCCATGCTCAAAGTGCCGTATAAGAACAGGGTATGTCTGGTGCTCCATTTTGTTGAGGGCTTTAAGTACCGTGAAATAGCGGAAACACTCGGGATATCCAAAGAAGCGGTACGTAAGAGAGTAGCCCGGGGGAGCTTGGAGTTCCGCAGACATTACTCCGAGGAGGGAGTAGAAAATGAAACATTATAATGATGAAATGCTTTCTGCTTACGCTAATGATGAACTCTCTCCCGAACAGAGAAAATATGTTGAAGAACATATTCAGGGCTGCACTGACTGCCGTAAGAAGCTTAACTACTTTAAAGAAATACGGAACCATCTGATATCAATTGAAGAGGTACCTCCACCGGTAGATGCTGTAGAGAAGATAATGGCAGGTATCAAAGAAACGAGAAAACCGGGTGCCTTCCGACAGTTAAGGATACCGGCGTTCGTAGCAGTCCCTCTTATTCTGGTGCTCGCACTTCTTATGATACTCCAGCCATGGAACTCGATATCGAATACCCAGAGCGTAATGGCGAAAGCTCAAGCCGCGATTGAAAACCTGCAATCCTACCGGATTTCAGCTAAAACAGTGGAAGAAGACGCGGACGGAATAACATCGGTGAATTACCTTTACATGGAGTATACCGCTCCTGACCGGTATCATGTGCTACAGACCGATAATGATTCCGACCTGGAAAGCATATATATCGGCGATCAGCAGTACTACAGGAATTACACGTCCATTGGTATAGGCTCGAGAGTTACCATCGGAGCATATGCCTTGAAGCTGGATGAGGATTACGCAGTAAACGTAATGGGTACTTTGAAGGATGTTAAGCGACTTCCAAAAGAGACTATCAACGGTACCTTATGTCTGCATTACAGAGGCTTTTACGACGAGGTAAAGGCACTGGAAAAAAGCTGGGAGAACCAGGAAAATACCGGTCGCACGGTTCCTGACGAGGTAAAAGAGAGAATGCTGGAGGAAGCACGACAGCGGGCGCTTGAGAATGACGAGCTTGTATTCGATTTATGGATTGGGAAAGACGATTATCTTCTGCGAGAAATGAAACGGGAATTTTCGTCGGATGATTACGGGTTTACCATGGATATAATGTTCTACGACTTCAATCAGCCAGTCGAGATCAAAGCGCCGCTGGATTCGAACGGCGAACTGCTGCCGGGCTGGACAAGTCCGGCGCCGTTAGTCCCGAATATCGGCGCCGATATTCAGTCTGAAATCGATAATAGCGATCCGTCACACCGGAAAATCGATTTCAATATCATTCTCACCAATGTCGGCAAAGAAACGTTGACCGGGGCAGATATAAGGGTAGCTACCGACCCCTTTACTAAAACATACGCGATGATAGGCTATAGCTGGCACAGTGGACAGACAACCGACAGCCCGTATACTCTCGAACCGTCAGAATCTTTGAAATACAGTATTACTTTTATGTACGACGCTACTACCGTCAGGCCGGAAGATGTCGATGAGACTATAAGAAAAACTTTTATCGAGATAAGTTACTTAAATCAGACCGCAGAGCAAAAGACGGAGGAGACCTTCCACTTGTCAACGCCGGACGCCCTCGGCACGCTGTCTGGTGAATTACCGCAGTACCTGGTTCCGCTGCAGTTAACGCCCTCCGGCGAATACAGGATTGATGAACCGGGAGCGCACTATGTCGGGGCAAGAACGACCGGCATGATTAATGGTAAAGAATACCTTTTTGCTCCGGTAAACACCCAGGGCTCGAATCCTCCGGCACCGGCAGGGCTGCTTATACTGGATATCACGAACAAGCTTGAACCGGAGAGGGTCTCTTTTACGCGCGTCCCCGATGATATCCAGTATTTCAGGGACTGCTGCACTCTGTACGGAACGACCATTTACCTTTCTACCGCCGATTATCTCTGGATACTGGATGTTTCGGACCCGGCCCAACCTGTCGAACTGGCAAGGCTGCCGGAGATGGTAGTAAATCAAATGGTCATTTCAGGCAAATATGCTTTCGCTAATGTCGATAACCATGACATTGTTACTCTTGACCTTTCCGATCCTGCTCATTCGGAAAAGACAGCTATTTTACCGTTAGCTTCGTATACTGTAATGGCTTTACGTCTTCATAACGGTTATCTGTATATAGAGGTTAAAGATGTACTGTATACTATCGACATATCAAACCCTTCCAGTCTTGAAATCATAAATGAGTACCCGTTCAGCAGCCATGTAGCCGAAATCGGCTTCTCTGGAGATTACGCTTACATCGGGCTGGATACTGAAAACTCGCCGGGCAAAGCCGGTTCTTCCGAAATACTGGTGCTGGATATCTCGGACCCTGCCACTCCTAAGCTGGTTGGTTCGCTGGAATTGAAAAATCAGTGGATACAAGGACCGATCTACATTTCCGGAGACCTGTTATACACCCTCATCAAAAGAACTGATGGTTTTGACAGGACGACCAATCTTATCGTTATCGATATCTCCGAGCCGGCGAATCCGAAACGATCGGAACTGGGAGCACTGCCTGATTTTCACGACTTTTTCGAGTACAGTTACAGTAGCGGGATACTCAGTTACTACTTTATCGATGACTACCTTTACTGGTTTATCGGCAATAATCCGAACCGGCCGGTTATCGAGATATTCGATTTGTCCGGAGACATGACGGGAAGGTAATCGTCAGCAGGTAAAATTCGTAGTTTATATTCCAGTATATTGATTAGGGAAACTGGCTATTTATGAAAAAAGTATTCTTTGCCAGTCAGGCGTATGATAACAAGAAAAAGAAGACACGATACAAATTGTGAAAATAT
>MGML01000127.1:13162-13242 GCA_001796415.1 Chloroflexi bacterium RBG_13_46_14 | reverse complement strand
TCCGTACCGGGCAGGTAGACATGATGAGCTGGGGAGTTACCCTGGAGGATGTCCAGCAGCTTACCGCGGCGGAACCCGAT
>MGML01000127.1:12913-13139 GCA_001796415.1 Chloroflexi bacterium RBG_13_46_14 | reverse complement strand
CAGATAGTCAAGGCCGCGTTCGGGTACGACCCGGAACGGGCGAAGAAACTGCTGGCTGATGCGGGATATCCCGATGGATTCAAGTGTAAACTTACCTGTAATACCAACCAGAGCGATTTCCTTTCGATTATCATGGATTACCTTGGTAAAGTCGGTATCGAAATGGAACTTGAACCCCTGGAGGGCAGCGTACACTTTGGTGTCTGGGTTAACAGAACCTATGATG
>MGML01000127.1:12577-12788 GCA_001796415.1 Chloroflexi bacterium RBG_13_46_14 | reverse complement strand
CAGGCACTTGGCAAAGATGATACTACCGTAGCTCGGGTTTTGAAAGAAATAGGTCCGTGGGAGCTTGACCAGGTGGTACCAATCTACCTGCCTTCACCTCATAGATTTGTCATCTGGTGGCCCTGGCTCCAGAACTTCTACGGCGCTACCGAAGGTGGCGGATACTCGAACCTTGACGAATATATCCACTATATCTGGGTGGATGAGAACC
>MGML01000127.1:6940-12409 GCA_001796415.1 Chloroflexi bacterium RBG_13_46_14 | reverse complement strand
GTGAAAAATAACGTTATTATCTTTCTATTTACCCTGTTCATTTTAGTCCTCCTTGGATTGTGTACCCTTTCCCTAGTGTAAGTTTAGGGTTACAACCGTAAGGAAGGTATAAGGATAAAACGGAAAGCTATAAGGAATTTATAAGGATTTGGATAATCGTTCAATCTCAGGATGGCTTCACGAAACGGTAACCGATACGTTGTTCCGTGATAATGTACCGCGGATTTGCCTGATCTTCTTCTATTTTACGCCTGAGCTGGTTAATGAAAGTGCGGACATATTCTAGTTCATCACCGTACTCTGGCCCCCAGACACTGTGCAGGATTTCTCGATGAGTCAGTACCTTACCTGCATTATTGGCTAGATATGCCAGTAGTTCATATTCAGTCCGTGTCAGCTTGATCTCTTTATCGTTTATGCTGACCAGTCTGCTTGTGAAGTCGATTTTCAGATTTCCTGCCCGGAAAACTGGAATTTCAATTGTAGCACGGGAAGTACGCCTGAGAGCAACACGCATCCGCGCCAGCAGTTCCTCCATTCCGAATGGCTTGGTCACATAGTCGTCGGCGCCTTCATCCAGTGCCCTGACTTTGTCTTTTTCCTCATCTCTTACGCTGAGAATAATAATTGGCATATCAGCCCATTCCCGTATCCGGCGACAGGCATCGATGCCGTTCATCCTGGGCATATTTACGTCGAGGATGATGAGATCAGGGAGTACCTGTCCTGCCATTTCTACAGCCTCAAGCCCATCCTGGGCCAGGTGTACTTCATATCCACGGGCGTTCAGGTTAGCGCGGAGAAACATGCGTATCTTCGGTTCATCATCAGCGATAAGTATTCTGGTCTTTTTAGTCATCATTTTTTTTCTCGGAACGGGCTATCGGTAACGTGAAGTAAAACACAGAACCCTGGCCGAGTCTGCTATCTACCCATATCTTGCCATCGTGATTATCGATTATGGATTTGCATATAGCGAGTCCCAGCCCGGTACCGCCCGGCTGACGTCGGTTCTGGGATCCGCGGTAGAATTTATCGAATACTTTTCCTAAGTCTTCCGGCGGTATTCCATCTCCATTATCGGTTACACTGATCTGAACCATATCCCTATCTGTTTTCGCTGATATGTTTATAGTGCTGCCTTCTTCTGAGTAGGCGATAGCGTTTTCCATCAGATTCATAATTACCTGTCTTATCTGTGTGCTGTCAGCGAACACGGGTGGTATATCAGGCTCGATATCGGATTTAACGACGCGTTTTTTACTCGACCATTTCTGTCTCTCCATCACTTCGTTTATTATATCCTGGATATAGCAGGATTCCCTGTCCGGGTACCAGGCACCAGCTTCAAGGCGGCTCATGTTAAGCAGGTTGGTAACGAGACTTATCAGTCTGTCCGTCTCCTCACTTACACCGGTCAGGAGCATGTCCGTTTCATCAGCACTCAGTGTGATATCTTTCTGTAACAGGCTGCTGACGGTTCCTTTGATAGAGGTTAAGGGAGAACGTAATTCGTGAGATACATTGGACAGGAGTTCCGATTTCATCTGGTTGAGTTCCTTCAATTCATTCTCAACCATTTTTCTCTGTGTAATATTTCTGAATGTAGACAGTTGACATACCGCCCCGTCAGTATCGATATAAGGAGAGAGTATTACATCATAGGTTCTTCCGTCGTTAAACGAGTATTCACGCCTTTCCGGAGATCCATCCGGATTGTTCAAACAGCATAATTCGGAACAGGGTTCTTTCAGTCCTTGCAGATATTCATAACATCTGGCGCCGATACTATCTCCAAATTCTCTTGACATACTCGGATTCATGAAACGGATTATATAGTCAGGTCCTGTAATAAGGACTCCATCTTCCATTCTATTCAGGATGCCCAGCATTTTATCCCTCTCCGTTTTTACAGTAATTTCCAGAGAAGAGCGGCGTTCGGATTCATTCCTGAACAGTCCGGTTAAAGTACCGACGATGCCGGATAGCAGCGTAAATAAAATTATTCTGATAAGCGGATCGGTAAACGGTGATATGAACAAAGCCCGCGGTAGAAAGACCAGGAAAGCGGCAAACGTAACAACCAGTGACCACCTTATACGGAAGATATAGCCTGTATAGATGACGGGAATAAGGAAGAATAGACGATGAATGTCGTGCACACTGTAAAAGAAATCCCAGCGGAGAAATTCCCAGTTGGTAATATCCACAATCTCGCCGAAGTAATAGATCAAACTGTAATAAATAAAAAGTAGACTTAATAAAATTACGTGAAAACTGCGCTTTGACAGGATATCCACGAGCATAGAACGAAAAGAAGGGTTAATACTCCTGTTACTCCGATTAGCGGGATATGGATACTTCTTCTTCATTCAGGATTTATTTCGACCTGTTACTCTATCATGTACACTTATTTTAATATATCTGAAGCCGGAAGTAATCGGGATTTAAATGTATATTCACTCAGTAGATATGCCTAAAATATATCATAGCAATCAGTGCCTGGATTTCGTCTTCACGGTAACTATCCGTTATCAATGTACCCCTCCCGGAATATAGTCCCAGTAGTATACCATAATCAAGTGTCCGGAAAATTGATATACCGGGCACCTCGGTTGTATTATTAATCTGGTATAAAAATATAATGACTAGACTGCTCTTAGTTGAATACAAATAGCCGCTACCGGTTTGTAATAATTATATCGGTAATCCTGGTTCGTATCTCCGTTGGGATAATTTGGGCTTCAGCCGGGCCTTTACTTCCCCTCATGATACAGGAATTCGATCTCAGTCGCAGTGCTGCCGGCTGGTATGCCTCTATTGCACCCCTCACTATTGCCGTGGTGTCGCTTCCGGTGAACTCGCTGGTCGACCGCTTTGGTCTGAAAAAGATGTTTACCGTAGGAGCGTTCTGCCTGGCGATGGGTACACTTGCCTTCTTTACCAGGGGATATCTCCTGTTACTGTTTTTCAGAATGTGCTTCGCTATGGGAACTGCCATAATAATCCCTGTAGCGACGGCCATTACTGCAGAATGGTTCAATAATCGTGAGCTTCCTATTGTGAATGGAATCAGTATGAGTTTTATTAACATCGGAAACGGCATAGCCTTTGCTGTAACGATTCCTATTGCGAATGCACTTGCATGGAATGCGCCGATAATCATTTATGGGGCTTTTGCGCTGGTAGGCGCTGTAGCCTGGTTGGTATTAGGCAGGGATGTTGAAAAGACCACTGAGCAAACTGAACCAGGATCTCAAATTCTTGAAAAACGCCCTGATCTTGGTTTCAGGAAGATACTGACAAACCGGGCGGCACTCCTGATGACACTGTCCGTAACGGTATCCTGGGCACTGGGTAATGCCATCGGTTCCTGGCTCCCGGATTATTATTATTCTGTTTTCAATATTCCCCTGGATAAGGCCAGTTCTATACTCACAATTGCGACGATTGGCGGTACAATCGCCAGTATCGCCGGAGGTATACTCTCCACAAGACTGGGCAAGAGAAAACCTTTTATAATTGCTTCCGGGCTGATTACAGGTCTGGCAGCCCTGTTTGCAGTACTTTTCAATAATCCTGCCGCTATTTACACGGGTGTGGCACTGTTCGGTATAGGCGGCGGTATCTGTGTATCCAGTTTATTTACTATCCCTATGGAAATTCCAGGAATATCGGTACGCTCGGGAGTGATAGTCATCGCTATGATGCAGGTTGGCGGTAACCTTGGGAATTTTGTCAGCCCGCTTGTTGTAGGAGCCCTTGTCGACAGTACCGGTTCTTACCTGCCGGGATTTCTTACTTTCATAATACTCTCATTCGGTATGATGGTAGCCGGGCTTTTACTGCCCGAAACAGGTCCTGCAGCGCGAAAGCAGTCATAAATACTGTATATTTTTTCTCAGATTGTTCAGTTAACCCTTTTAGCGATATACTTATGTCAGGATGAGTGGAAGTAAGATCCTGATTGTTGAAGATGATCGCAACCTTCTGGATACCCTGGTTTATAATATAAAAAAGGAAGGTTATACCGTCATAACCTCGATGAACGGTGAAGAAGCCGTTGAATCAGCCCGCAGAGAAAAACCAGATATTATTATCCTGGATATAATGCTCCCCGGACTAAATGGTCTTGAAGTATGCCGGATTCTCAGGAAAGAAATGACTGTACCCATATTAATACTTACTGCCAGGAATGAAGAAGTGGATAAAATTATCGGTCTGGAAGTCGGCGCCGATGATTACATGACCAAGCCTTTCAGTATGCGAGAACTACTTGCCCGAGTCAGAGCATTGCTTCGTCGCGCCGGTATGACCGTCACTCAACCTGACTCTATAAATAAGACGATAATAATTAGTAATCTTGAAATCGATACCGAAAGGCACAGGATAACTGTTTCCGGGCAGAAACTGGAATTATCTCCCAAAGCATATGATCTGCTGGTCTTCCTCGCTGTCAATAGGGGTTTTGTATTTAGTCGGGAGCAACTGCTGGAGAAAGTGTGGGGATACGACTTTGCAGGCGACACCAGGACTGTTGATGTTCATATCAGGTGGCTGAGACAGAAAATTGAGACTGATCCTTCAAAACCGGAGAAACTGATAACAGTGCGTGGAGCCGGATACAAGCTGGCAGAGTAATATGTTTCGAAGTATTCAATGGCGAATAACTCTAGCCTTCGCAATTCTCATACTGATCGTCATGTCCGGATTTGGAATATACCTTACGAACCACGTACGCAGTCTTCAGATGGACAGTCTGCGTAACAGTCTTACTGGTCAGGCAACATTGCTCGCCGGAATCAGCCGTGACTACCTTTCTAATGATTCTGAAAAAGATAGTTTGTTATCCGAAATAATGAGGGCAGGGCAAACCCTTGAAGAAAGAATTACCGTGATTGATGCAGACGGTACGGTTCTCGTTGATTCCCAAGAAGACGCTGCCGCAATGGAAAATCATGCTGGCAGGCCTGAATTCAGCTCTGCTCTGACTGAAGGTTATGGAGAAAGCAGCCGATTCAGCACAACCCTTGGGTACGAAATGATATATATCGCCGTCCCTGTTACATCCGAAGGCATGGTTATCGGAGCAGTGCGTGTAGCGCTTCCTTTGACAGAAGTTAACAACATGGTCGGTAGTGTTGTTGCCAGCATCATCGTTGCGTTATTGATAACCATAGTAATGGTTATCATTTCAGGGTGGCTTCTCGCGCGTATAATCACCAGGCCTGTAAGAGACGTGACGAAAGCTTCCAGGCGGATAGCCTCCGGTGAGTTAAACCAGAGAATCGATACAGGTGCAATGGATGAAACGGGTGAGCTTGCCCGTTCTTTCAACCAGATGTCTATAAAGTTAGCGGAAATGGTTAATCGCATGACTGAGGATCGGACAAGATTATCAGGTATACTCGATAACATTGCCGACGGGGTTATCATGACAGATATTGAAGGTAATATTATCATTGCCAA
>MGML01000127.1:4625-6521 GCA_001796415.1 Chloroflexi bacterium RBG_13_46_14 | reverse complement strand
CTGGTAAACCTTCTTCATAACGCAGTGAAATTTACCGGCGAAAACGGGCGGATAATCATTAACTATGGAACAGAAAAAAATATGGCCAGGGTGGACATAATCGATAATGGTATCGGCATAGCCGGGAAAGATTTACCACACGTCTTCGAACGCTTTTATATGGCGGACAGGTCAAGGACAGGAGGAGGTTCTGGAATTGGGCTTGCCATCGCCAAACACGTTATCGAGGCCCATCACGGTAAAATTACCGCACAAAGCACGGAAGGAAAAGGTTCCACTTTCAGTATATTTCTTCCAACATCGACACTCGGTAAACTACAGCCCTAATTTTAACAAAATCTTAACATAGCCTTAAACCAGCCTTAATTATCAACTATTATTCTGATAGTAGATGGATAAAGTAAAAGGTTTAAGGTTTGTTTATTGGATGATGAAAAGATTAGTTCCTTGATTCGAGAAGCAGTAAGAATAGAACGGCCGGTTCTAATTATTAACTTAAAGAGAGAATTAATAAGGATCATCAGGAGGTTAACAGGTTTGAGAATTAAAGGTAATAATATCAAATTCGGCAGGGCAATATTAGCACTGGTGCTACTGACAGGTTTATTTGTCGGATTGTCAGGTTGCAGCGGCGACAATGGAACACCGACCGACGATGAGCAGGGAACATCCGGTTCATTCAAGATTATCGGCTCCAATACCGTACAGCCGTTGAGTGTTCTGTGGGCTGAGGATTTTATGAAAGAAAATCCGGATGTCAGTATCGCGGTCAGCGGACCCGGTTCGGGAGTAGGAATAGCTGCCTTGATCGATGGCATGACCGACATCGCCCAGGCATCCCGCCCAATGAAATCGGCTGAATACGACCAGGCTAGAGAAAAGGGAAGAGATCCGGTGGAAATTACGGTAGCTATGGATGCACTTTCGGTAATCGTTCACCCATCCAATCCCGTCAGTGAACTAACCATAGCCCAGCTTTCCGGGATATTCAGCGGACGCATCACGAACTGGAACGAAGTCGGAGGAAACGATGCTCCGATAGTGGCTCTCTCACGTGATACGAACTCAGGTACCCATGTGTTTTTCAAAGAGCAGGTAGTGCAGATGAGAGGAACCGATAAAGAAAACAAGACACTGGAATATGGAACCAGGGTACTTCTCCTTCCTTCTACCAAAGAAAGTGTAGACGAAGTTGCCGGAAATGAAAACGCTATCTTTTACCCCGGACTTGGCTATCTTACGGACGAAGTAAAACCGCTGGCTATTAAAAAGACAGCCGGTGATCCTGCGGTGCTACCCAGTGTGGAAACTGCTCAGGACGGTTCATATCCAATATCCAGGGGACTTTACTACTACACAGATGGCGAACCTGCCGGTATAATCAAGGCATTCATAGATTACTGCCTTTCAGAAGAAGAACAGAAAAGAGTAATGGAATCAGGATACGTACCTCTGAAATAGGTTAAGAGAATTTGCTGAATACTCAGAAATCAGAAACCGCGGTCGCCGGAAGCCTGAATGGTCTCCGGCGTCGGCGTCGTTTCAGTGAAAAACTGATAGAAAGCTGGATAGTCCTGGCGGGACTTCTCTCGATCGTTGTCCTGCTGGGAATTATCGTGCTACTTTTCAAAGAAGGTATGCCGATTTTCCTCGATACTCCTCCCTGGGAGTTCCTTTTCGGCACCAGGTGGTATCCGGTTTCGGAACCGCCTACCTTCGGTATCATGCCGTTTTTCGTATCTACTCTCTGGGTTACTCTTGTAGCAACGCTGATTGCTGTGCCGGTTGGAATAGCCTGCGCTGCCTATCTGGCCGAAGTAGCCCCCGATAAGGTCAGGGAAACGGTGAAACCGATAATAGAGATACTGGCTGGTTTTCCTTCGGTGGTTATGGGCT
>MGML01000127.1:2363-4044 GCA_001796415.1 Chloroflexi bacterium RBG_13_46_14 | reverse complement strand
ATCACAGGGGCGGTTCTGGCAATGAGCCGGGCGGCGGGAGAAACGGCTCCGATACTGGTTGTCGGAGCGGCGTTCCTGCTGCCGAGGTTGCCGGAATCCATTTTCGACCAGTTTATGGCACTACCCTATCACCTTTATACGGTAGCGGCACATGTTCCGGGAGTTCCTGATGCCACGATCTGGGGTATAGCCCTGGTATTGCTGGTAGTGGTTTTATCGTTCAACGTTATGGCGACACTTATACGTTTACGCACACGGACACGGAGGTACAGTTTATGAAAGTGGATATCGATAATGGAATTCTTCTTAAAAGGGATATAGGCAAGACAACCAGAATGGCTGTCAGAGACTTGAACTTATATTACGGGGATTTCCAGGCTCTTCGGGAAATCACCCTTGATATTCCGCAGAAGTCTATTACTGCCATAATAGGCCCCAGCGGTTGCGGGAAATCGACTTTTCTCAGGGTATTTAACAGAATGAACGATCTCATTACCGGTGTCCGGATAGAAGGCAGCATAGAGCTGGACGATATAAACATATATGACCGTAATATCGATGTTGTAGAATTGAGAAAACGGGTAGGTATGGTTTTTCAGAAACCTAATCCTTTCCCCATGTCCATTTTCGAAAATGTCGCCTTCGGACCAAGAAGACATGGTATCAAGAACCGTATCGAGCTTGAAAACATCGTTGAAAAAAGCCTTAAGCAGGCAGCATTATGGGATGAAGTTGAGAACAAACTTGGACAGTCAGCCCTGGCATTGTCCGGGGGACAGCAGCAGCGGTTATGTATTGCCCGGGTACTGGCGGTTGAACCTGAAGTGATCCTGATGGACGAACCTTGCAGCGCCCTGGACCCGGTGGCCACATTAAAAATAGAGGATTTAATGAGAACTCTCGCTGAAGACTATACTATCGTAATCGTAACTCATAATATGCAACAGGCGGCAAGAGCATCGGATATGGCTGCCTTTCTCATGATGGAGGACGACCGGGCTGGTATTTTGGTGGAACACGGTCCGACTGCAGAGATATTCACCAACCCGAAAGATAAGCGTACTGAAGACTATATAACAGGCCGTTTCGGCTAATTAACGGCGGGGAGGAACGAGATGGAAATCAGAACTACATACCACAGGAAAATGAGGGAAATACAGAATGATCTGCTTTTAATGGGAAGCATGGTAGAGAAAGCCATACACATTTCTATAGATGCGTTAAAGGAAAGAGATATAGACCTGGCAAAGCGGATTATCGCCGATGATAAAAAAGTGGATATGAAACGGTTCGAGATCGAGGATAAATGTATCCAGCTCATTGCCACCCAGCAGCCTATGGCAAGCGACCTTCGGACGATAATTTCCATTTTTAATATTATCAGTGAAGTTGAACGTATCGGTGATCATGCCGAAGGTATCGCCAAGATTGTTATCATGATAGGTGACGAACCTCCGTTAAAGCCGCTTATCGACATACCGCGGATGGCTGAAAAAACGGTCGATATGCTTCACCGCAGTCTTGATACCTTCGTAAATCATGACAGCGAGACAGCGAAAAAGATCGCGGCGGAGGATGATGAGATCGATAATCTCTACGACCAGATATTCAGGGAACTTATCAGCTTCATGATTGAAGACCCTCGTACGATAACCAGAGCTACCCGCCTCATCTGGGTAGC
>MGML01000127.1:387-1796 GCA_001796415.1 Chloroflexi bacterium RBG_13_46_14 | reverse complement strand
GTAGAGTTTTTTACGGAGTATATCCTCCAGCCCGTCGACCAGCGTATCACAAACCTTTTGTACGTTTAACGGCAAATCCTTATATTCCAGGGTTCTCACCTGCTGACGTATATTATCGAAGTAAAGGGTATTAATGAATGAATGTCACGGAACTTAATTCGTAACCTTCGCCGGTTCTATACCCGGGAGCGGAACATCCTGGTCAAGCAGTTTCTCTTGCAGTTTTCCGTAATCGACCTGCCTGGGCTGTATTCCTTCTTTCACTGCCATAGCGGCTGCAGTACCTGCCGCCTGCCCCATAGCGATGCAGTGAGGAATGAGATTCGCCATATTGTTTGCAGCGCCGTCGGATGAGAAGCTGCGTCCCGCCACCAGGAGACCCTCCGTCCTTACCGGAACAAGACAGCGGTAAGGAATATAGGCGAATTGGCCCCGAGCCTGGGCGCCGAGACGGGAGAATACGGCGATAGTATCTTCGTACTTTCTTTCGTTTTTCATATCGTCTTCGGATATCCGTATCTCGCCGATCACTCTCCTGCCGCCGCGTGTTCCGGTCTGCGAGGCTGTATCCAGGATAAAACTGTTCTCGAAGCCGGGGATGTTCTTCTTCATGAAGTCGTGCCCTTTCCGCATCATCCGGCGCATGCTTACCTCAAGCTCGGTAAGGTGTTCCACATTCAGGTTGTCAAGGTTCGGTATCCAGTTGTTCACCCACATCACATCGTTCCGTGGCGAAGGCAAAGGAAGCAGCCTGGTTCCGGCAATCTCGGTCATTTCATTCATCAGTGACTGCGCTTTATCCGGGTCGGACTCCCTGAAATCGCAGTATTTCTGGTAATCGCAGTTGCCTATCCTGAAGACCAGGGCGAGCATCGAGCTTCTCAGCGACGGATCGAAACCGCCTTCCCACTCAGCTCCAGCTGAAGGCAGGAGGTCGCCGTCACCGGTACCGTCGATGATTACCTTGCCCATGACGGCCTGCCTGCCGGACTTGCTTTCGAATATGATGCCTTTCACCGTGCCGTCTTCTTCGATTGCCCGTGTACCCCAGGAGTGGAGGAGCAGTTTTATTCCCGCGTCTTCTACCATGTCGTTCAGCACGCATTTCAGCAGTTCCGGGTCTACCCAGGCTGTGTACTCGATCCTGCCTTTATTTACGTTTCCCATGAACCGCCGCCAGTAGGAGACCAGCTTTTCATCGGAAGAGCCGATCTCGCTGCGTCGCGGTACCAGGACACCGCCGATAGGATCGAGTCTGTCTATCCATTCCTGTGTCAGTCCGGCTATCTGCTGTTTCTCCGAGCCGTCACTCATGTGCGGGATCTGGATGACGATGCCTCCGGTAGCCATGCCGCCGAGGTGTCCGTACCTCTCGACCAGTACGGTTTTGGCACCGTTCCGCGCCGCGG
>MGML01000127.1:0-248 GCA_001796415.1 Chloroflexi bacterium RBG_13_46_14 | reverse complement strand
AAACCGGTTAACAATATCTAATAATAAATTGATCAGGATTCACGCTGTGGTAGTGAAATAAAGGCACCTGAGTCAGATGAACGTCAGAGAACCGGTCTGATAGTATCCTGAGGGTGATAGGATATCATACATATCTTCTGCTAATTTGTATGTACATGGAATTTTTAAACGGTTGCATCCTCCTCCCACAAAGTCGACTGCAGGAAACTGGCCAGGTTAATATTCTTATTGGTAAGGTTGAGTTTATG
>MGML01000126.1 GCA_001796415.1 Chloroflexi bacterium RBG_13_46_14 | reverse complement strand
AACTTACGATCGTCGCCCTTCTTTGCGAAGGTCATATTCTTCTCGAGGATGTCCCCGGTATCGGCAAAACAATTCTCGCCAAGTCGCTTGCCAGGTCGTTAAACTGCGACTTCAAGCGCATACAGTGCACTCCAGACCTCCTTCCATCTGATGTCACCGGAAGCTACATATTCAACCAGAAAACATCGGAATTCGTTTTCCGTCCCGGACCGATAATGGCCCAGCTTGTCCTGGTTGATGAGATAAACCGCGCAACTCCCAGGACGCAGTCTTCTCTCCTTGAAGCCATGCAGGAATACCAGGTCACCGCCGAAGGAGAGACAAAACCGTTGCCCCGTCCCTTTATGGTCATCGCGACCCAGAATCCTATCGAACTCGAAGGCACGTTCCCTCTCCCGGAAGCCCAGCTCGACAGGTTCCTGATGAATATAAAAATAGGTTACCCAACCGAGGATGACGACCGCATAATATTGAACCGCTTCCGTAAAAACGACCCCCTTGAAGACCTGACTCCCGTGATTACCGCTAAGGAATTGATGGACATGCAGTCGGCCTGTCGCGATGTGCACGTGAACACGGATGTCGAGGATTATATCATCCGTCTAATCCATGCCACCCGTGAACCGGATTCCGTTCTGATTGGGGCCAGTCCCAGGGCAATGCTTGCTCTCTACCGGGCTTCACAGGCACTGGCAGCCCTGCGGGGAAGAGGTTTTGTAATTCCCGATGACATCAAATACCTCGCTCCTGCTACGCTGGGACATCGGATTATCTCCCGCATGGAAAGTCATCTCCGTGGACAGACCGCCGGAGACACTCTCCAGCGTATCATCAACTCGGTATTCGTTCCTACTGAAGAAGAAGCAGGTAGCAGGGGATCATAAAGCATGTCCGATATCAATTTACTTCACGAAATCGTGATTGAAGATCAAATCGCGCTGAAGATAGACGAAGCATCTTCGATACGGCGAGTCAATAAAAAGACTTTCAGTCTGCTGGTCGGTAATTACTGGCTCCTGTTCTCAGCGGTACTGTTGATACTGAGTTTAATCATAAACCAGATACCGCTTCTGCTGGTATCGCTTATTTTTTTCTTTACCGGCAGCATAGCAAGGATATGGGACAAGTACTGCCTGTCACGGATCGAATTCCGGCGTAAACTCAGTTCTGAAAGAGCGTTCTTCGGAGATAATATCTACCTTGAAATTTCAGTAGCCAACAGGAAACCCCTGCCGCTGCCGTGGTTTCAGATTGAAGAAGAAGTGCCGGCGGATATTACGGTTATCACAGAAAACTCTCCCCGGTCAGAGAATGAGGGAAATACCGGTATCAGGGAAGATTTCATGACGTACGGCTGGTATAACAGGGACAACCGGACAAATATCAGCCATAACATCTCTCTTGGCTGGTATAACAGAATAACCCGTCGATATCCTATACACTGCGACCGGAGAGGTTTATTCGCCTTCGGTCCAACACGAATTCGCTCAGGTGATCTTTTCGGTATCTTCAGCCGCGAATCTCATATAATGAAGCAGCACTATCTTATCGTGTATCCCAAGATGGTACCGCTGGAGCAGCTTGGGATCCCTTCACGCCAGCTTTTCGGTGATATAAGAACACGCAGCCATATTTTCGAGGACCCTGTCCTGACAATGGGTATCAGGGATTATCAGTTTGGTGACAGCCTGAAACGAGTTCACTGGAAAGCAACCGCGCGAACCGGTAAACTCCAGACCAAGGTTTTTGAACTCACTACCACCACCGATATCGCATTGTTCCTCGATGTCCGGACTACAAACCTCACGGTCTTCGGAGTTATACCTGAGTTGCTGGAACTGGCCGTAGTCACAGCGGCATCGATTACGAATCATACAATTACTGCCGGTTACAGGACCGGATTATATGTCAACCAGAAAAAACGCTTCCCGGATGAACCGATGAGAATGCCTCCCGGTCAACATTCCGACCAGATGATGCATATCCTGGATGCGCTGGCTCAGGTTACCGCTTTCGAAGCGATGCCGATATCAAGACTTATTCAAAATGAAAGCCGGAACCTGTCATGGGGAAGCACGATCATGGTTTTATCCGCATATGTAACGGACGAGCTATTATCCACTCTATATAATATGAAACGCAGTGGACGCAGGGTTGTACTGGTTACAATCGGTGATCAAACACCTGTCTCATCGACAGGCGATCTAGCCGTATTTAATGTCAGCGAAAGCATATCATGGCGGGATATAGATTCTATATCACTGAGAGGAAGTTGATTTGGAACCAGCCGTAAGTAAAAAAACCGGTTTCGACGTTGCAGGAAATATCGTCGCTCCTCTTGCCGTCATACTGATGGAGGTATTCTGGGTATACCCGTGGCTGATCTGGTCACGTGAACTCGAAGTATTTCCCTGGGATCATACTCCCCTGAATATTTTCTCACTTCTTGTTCTTATTATTTCTTCTTATGTTATTACCAGGTTCATTCCTTCTACCACCATGTTAATGAAATGGGCTAAACTAGCCATGGTGCTTTTTTTAATTGGAATAATTATTCACCTTGAGTACACCCCTGGTATGATTCCCTTCAGCGGTGAATGGCTTAAGCACATGTCACAACTGGTATTCGACAGTTTCACTACTCTGCATCCGGTTATTCCCGCAATAACCGCATCGGTTTACCTGTGCTGGCGTGGAATGAGTATCGCCGGTTCTTCCACGTTTTCGAGCGATATTTACCGCTCATTTCTATTCGGTCTTATCGGCGTAATTCTACTGATAATTATCTGGGCAGCCGGTCTGGGCACTGATTCGAGCCTGATTTCACTGGCAGGACTCTACATAGCCGGCTTTTTCTTCTTCGGACTTCTAGCCCTTGCTATGGGTAACTTCCTGAACGTACGCCAGAAGCTTCTCCGCGAGCAGTCTGCACCGCTCTCCAGCAGACGTTGGCTGACTATATTGTTTGCTGTAATAGGAGGAATGGTACTGGTTGGATTCGGTATTGCCAGCCTGTTCTCTCCAGAATTAATCGAACAGGCGACAAGCGCTTTCGGAGATATCGTATCCCGCCTTAATTACGCGCTGGAATACCTGATCGTTCCGATTGGATACATCTTCGAAGTACTCTGGTATATTATGGCGTTTATTTTTAACCTCCTGCGTTCAAAGAACACGTTTGAAGACTTTAAGTTCCCTGAATTCGGCGAAATAGAAGGATTCGAAGAAGCACCACCGCCACCTGCCAGCGATTTCGACTATATGATCATCGTAAAGTGGGCAGTTGTAATACTGCTTGTTGCTTTTGTTGTATTCCTTCTCTATAAAGCGGTTAAACGATTCCAGTCGAAGTACTCGGATTCGGGAGTAGAAGAGTACAGTGAATCATTATGGAGCTGGCTTGGGTTTACAGCCGATATCCGCATGTTTTTCAGCAGGCTTTTTGAAAGCTGGTTCGGCAGCAGGATAAAACGACTGAGAAGCAGGTTAGCATCCGTCGGTCGGGCTGAGACAGCTTACCCTGATGATATGGATATTCGTGAGATATATCGGCACATATTGGAAGAAACCGGAGAGGCAGGGTTTAAACATCTCTCGTATGAAACACCCTATGAGTACGCAGGACGGCTGGATGCCAGCGTACCCGGCATCAATGAACAGGTGGATGATATTACCGAACTGTATGTCAACGCCCGTTACGGAGAATCCAGGCTGAAAGAATGGGAAACGGAACATGCTAATGTTCTCTTCCGCCTGTTACGAAGGATACTCCATAAACCGGAAAGGAAACCCGGAGAGCCATTTGTTTCCTGATTGCCTGGCTACTCCGCTTTTCTACTCCGGTTTAGATATATGATATACTGTGAAAATTATACTTCCCTTCCCGTTGTTTCTTGAAAACCAGGGGATGAGGTATGAGAGAAAAACATAATCAAGTATGGAACCTGATTACTATACTGGGACTTGTTTCCCTTGTCATACTGCCGGTATTCCAGACCGGATGCGCTGGCGCCTGGCCGAGCGAAATATCAGCCGAATACAATAATCCCTTTTATAAAGATAAAGTCGCTATCCTCAAAATCGTAATGACCCCGGAAGACTGGGATTTCTGCCTGGAACACGCTTTCGAAGAGCAATACGTCAGGGCCGATTTCTGGTTTGATGATGAACTTATTCCTGATGTAGGTGTCAGGCCGAAAGGCAACTCCTCGCTGGGACAGGCAGTGGGCTTTGACAGCCCCCGTATCCCGATGGCTGTTGACTTCAATCTTTTTAACAGGGCCCGTACATTTTATGGAGTGAAGAAAGTATTTCTCAATAACGGGTGGAGTGATCCTACCCTTATACGCGAAGTAATTGCCTATGAGTTATTCGATAAAATGGACATACCGACGCCTCGCGCCAGTTTCGTCGATGTCTGGGTAAATGATACTCACCTCGGTGTCTATACGATGGCCGAAGTAGTCGACGCTTCTTTCGTTGCCCGACACTTCGATAATCCTAACGGAAATCTCTACAAGCCGGAACTGGTAGCAGCAAGACTCGACTGGACGGAAGCAGACGCTTCCAGGAATATCAACACAGGTCCGTTTGCCGTGGATATCGAGCGGCACGATCCAGTTCTGTACACGAATATCGGTGGTGCTCCGCTCATAGATCTGCTCCGGGCAACGGGACAGGAAGAGTCGGTAGCCGCGTATGAAGCAATCGAAAAACCCGAAGGAAATTTTGCCCGTGGGTTACCTCCCACGCGCATGCCTGAAACCCTGCTTGAAGCGGTAGCACTGAAAACGAACGAAAACAGAGCTGACTATTCCGCCCTGCTCCGTTTCCTTGAAGTGCTCAATAACGAACCTGATGAAACATTCGTAGAAGAAATCGAAAAGGTGCTGGATGTCGACCAGACATTAAAGTATATCGCTGTTTCGGCTGTCATCCTTCACCTCGACAACTATATAGGTGTCGGACATAATAATTACCTCTACGAGGCAGATGGAGTATTTACCATCATCCCCTGGGACCTGAATATGGCTTTCGGTACCTTCAACTGCGGAATAGATAAAGAAGGACTAATCGATTACTATATCGACGAGCCGACAAGTTCCCGGATGGACAGGTTTCCACTTGTCAACCGTCTCCTCACCCAACCGCAATACCTGAAAAAGTATCGTGAATATGTCCGAGAGTTTAACGATAAATACTTCAGGCCTGAAATTATGCTTGCCAGAATAGATGAAGCTTCGGAACTGATACGTCCCTATGCGAAAGCCGATACCGAGAAATTCTATACTACCGAAGACTGTATCCGCTGCCTGGTGGAAGACTTCAGACCTCCCGACCCGTTTCAGGGCTGGCAGGCTGGCGGTCCCGTACCCCAGATGCCATGGCCTAATCCCCTTAAAATAAGCTGCCTGAAAAAACGGTTCGATATTAACGGTATCTGGGATTTATTCAGAGTCGAGCTGGATGAAGAAGACCTTGAATATATCGAATCATGTCTGGACAAAGATGAATTCACCCGGTTCAAACAGGCGATGTTCGGTCCGCTTGGGTCTCCCCAGAGACCGCGTATGCCTGGATTCGGACCCAACGCGCTTGGACTCAAGCCTTTTGTAGTCGAAAGATATAAATCGGTGCGAGACCAGCTTGCCGGTACCCGTCCCAGTCACGGCCCCGGAGGAACCGGCAACGGCGTTACCAGTGGTATGTGTGCCGGAGGATTTTAATGCTGAAGATATTTAGCAGAAAGAAAAAAGAAGAAGCCGGTATTCAACCTGATTCCACCCCGGTTCAGCGATTCGAGAGGAAATTCTTCATCCTGCCAAAGAATATCGGATTCGCTTATTCTCTGTTAAGGCAATTCTGCCGTCCGGATAGAGAATATCCGATAAGCACCGTCCACAGCCTGTATTTTGATACACTCGACCTGGACCAGTACAACAGATCTGCTTCAGGTGATTTTAACAAAGACAAAGTGAGAATCCGCTGGTATGATGAGGAGGACATCGAGGGGGACACCGTACCGGTCTTCCTTGAACTCAAGACCAGGCATGGATTCGCCAGTTCCAAGCAGCGTGAACGGATGGTTGTTCCGGTAGAAGATATCGAGCTGTCCCGCCTGATACGAGGTATTGTTCCGAAGACAGTTCTCAATAATACGATCGCCAGATTCGGTTACTTCCCCGAGTTGCCACTCCGTCCCGTGATAAAGATATCCTATCACCGTTACCGGTTTACCGAGTTGCTGACCGATACCCGTGTATCGCTCGATTCCAATATTCATTCTATGATGGTCGCCCCGGAGCTGGACTACCGTGAACATGTATTAAGACTCGAGGGCGGCGTGGTTGAGGTTAAAGGACCGTCGATTGAACTCCCCGTTACTCTCAGGAAAATGAAAATCCTGGATACCGACTGGAGTCGGTATTCCAAATACGGCAGCTCTATAGACGCACATATAATGGAGCCCGGCCGCGTAGGCAGGTTCGGGCCTCCGGGTAGAATACTTGAACGATAGGGGGATAAACATGGTATTTGATGAATTTATGGCCTTTTTTGAAAGTCTTCATTCTCCCGTGACCATACCAGAAGCCGTAACAGCGATCGGTTTTTCGTTACTGGCTTCTATTGTCGTCTACCTGATGTACCAGTTTTTCTACGGATCAAGGTATATAGGCGCTGGCGTGCATCGGACTTTTCTCATAGGAGGTCCGGCTATTACTGCCCTGTTCCTCGGCATCCAGGTCTCCATACCTCTGTCACTCGGTTTGCTTGGCGCATTATCCTTCGTCCGTTTCCGCACACCGATAAAAGATCCGGCGGAAATCGGTTTTCTCCTGCTGCTTATCGCGTCATCCATAGGGGCGGCTACCAATAATTACCTTGTAACCATCATTCTTTTCGTCCTTGTTTTCATCGTACTGGGAGTACAATGGCTGGGGCGCAACAGGTTCAACCTGTTCGGCAGGGGTAATCTTGTAATTTCACTCGACCAGTCTTCCTTTCCGGAACTCGAGTCCAAGCTGACATCTTTCCT
>MGML01000125.1:6972-7218 GCA_001796415.1 Chloroflexi bacterium RBG_13_46_14 | reverse complement strand
GGGCTGAACGCCGCTATACCGGAGTTCATCTTTAATTGATTGCGAACAGGTCCGTTCACCAGGAGCATGCTGCCGAAAGCAGTCGTGGAGGGAGCTATCGACGATTGTCGCATCGAAGCTATCGCCAGGATAACCGGAAAGTACTCAGGTTTGGCTCCCGCCATCACGGCTACCACGGCAATATTGCGGACGGTGTACTTGATGATTTCGTGATGATCGTGGTCGTAGGCTTGTCCGACCTCTTCG
>MGML01000125.1:6459-6922 GCA_001796415.1 Chloroflexi bacterium RBG_13_46_14 | reverse complement strand
AGCTTTTTATAAAGCGTTTCTGGAGACATCCCTATAACCGGGTCGGGTGTATAAATGATCGGTAAAGCGATTGCTCTCGGATCAGCTTTGGCAACCGCTTCCATTGTGTAGGCTGATATCGGTGCAACCGGTATGCCGTAATTCTGTTCAAGGTTAACTCCGCCGCCGGCAACTGCCGCGACACAGCCCGGTCAGCCGGCAACACCGAGGATGACGGCATCTCCTTTTTCTTTGACCTCTTCCCAGAGTTCGTTGTTGTCATCGGAAAATACATGTCCGGGTTTTCTGCGGGGTATTGTTGTTACTGAAGGCATATGCTCGTTGAACCACCTCTGTACCTCGAGCATGAAGTTGTACCCGCCGCCGAATCCGATATCCACCATGTATATCGTCTTGTTTTCCAGTGTATCCAGTCGTTTGGCATAGGTAATAGACCCGGGATCGAATCTGAAAGATCTCGCCG
>MGML01000125.1:4647-6418 GCA_001796415.1 Chloroflexi bacterium RBG_13_46_14 | reverse complement strand
TTGGGTTCGCGGCGTACTCGAACGCTGCTATTCCATCTTCAAATTTATAAATATCCGTGATCAGCGGTTTTACATCGATCTTTCCCGACTCCATGAACCCCAGAGCGCGCGGGTAAACATGAGCGTAACGGAATATGGTCATGATCACCGCTTCCCTGGCCTGGGCGGCGACGATATCCACCGGTACTGGCTGAACCGGCATCCCGATAAAAACAACCGTGCCGCCGGGACACAGGGGATCGAAAATGTGAGCAATAGCCGACTCATTACCGCTGGCTTCGAATATGATATCCACTCCCCATCCGTCCGTTAATTCGTTAACTGTATCGGAAATATTCTTCTTCATGATATTTACAGGCGTGATACCAAATTTCGAGGCGATATCCAGCTTTTCCTGGATGACATCGGTGATGATAACCCTGCTGCAGCCGCCGGCCAGGGCGGACATGGCGGTAATAAGTCCTATAGTACCGCAGCCGGTAACAAGAACCGTATCTCCGGGTTTTATACTTGCTTTCTTCACAGCCTGTAGTCCCACCGACAGCGGCTCAGCCATCGCTCCTTCACCGTAACTGACGTTCTCAGGGAGTTTATAGACGAACTGCGCGGGATGAACCACTGTTTCCCTGAGACAACCGTGTATCGGCGGCGTCGCCCAGAATCTGACAGCCGGATCGAGATTGTACATCCCGAGCATAACGGCTTTGCTGTTCGGTTCGGGGATACCTGGCTCCATGCAGACACGGTCGCCCGGCTTCAGGTCTCTAACGCTGGAACCGATTTCTATGACGGTACCTGATGCTTCATGCCCAAGCACCATCGGTTCGGTGACCACGAAACTGCCGATCTTGCCGAACCTGTAGTAGTGAACGTCGCTGCCGCATATCCCGACACCGTGTATCTTGATGCGGACGTCATCCGGTCCGACCGATTCCTCTATTTCGATATCACGGTACGATATGCGTCCCGCTTCTTCCAGCACCAGGGCTTTCATTATTACTCCTCGCGAACAGGGTATTATTTCAATTCGTAGAAGCCCCAGACCGGCACGGTTCGGACAAGTTTACCGGATGATGAAGCCGGCGGTCTCTGGCCGGTGATATATTCGGGCGGCTTGACTATCCGGTAGGTGAGGGCGTTCTTGTTGCAGGAAGGAATACAGACACCGCAGCCCTTGCATTTATCCAGGTTTACATAAGCTTTATATTTCTTTGAACTCGTGCCTTTGCGCATTTCAATAGCGTCGAAAGGACATCTCTCTATACATATCTGGCAGCCGACGCATTTCTCTTCGTCGACAACCGCGGCAAACCGGTTCGGTGTCATGAGGTCGAATCTCTGCTCTTTAGTCAGAGGGTAAAGATTCTCGCAGCAGCAGCTGCAGCAGAAACAGTCGCCCCAGTGTACCAGGCCGGCCTCCTCAGCTTCCCTGGCGATATCCAGGGTCTCGGCAAGGGTATATTCTTTCAGTATGCGTCCCGGCTGGTTAAGATAGAATTCACCTCTCGGCCGGTCGAAAGCGGCAAAACAGGTCATGAGCGGGTAATCGCAGACACCCCAGACAACACGGCAGCCGCAGGGAGCGATTATCCTGCGCTTGGCCTCCTCTATCTTCTTCCTGAAATTCTCTTCGGGCAGAAGGTCGTCGAAACTCACGTTCGGGCTGCGTTCAATGGCGCTGATGGAGGGAGATATCGGCAGGTTGCGTCCGCCGGCCGCCTGCGATTTCTCCTGTTTTTCTATCCATTCCCTGTACCATTCTTCCCTGAAG
>MGML01000125.1:919-4484 GCA_001796415.1 Chloroflexi bacterium RBG_13_46_14 | reverse complement strand
GTGTTCTCCTTCTCAGCCCGGACCGGCTGTTAATAGAATCGACGTTACATTACTATACTCTATAACGAAAGTCAAAACCTTATGCAGTCATTGACGATTCACTTTTGAGGCTGAGTCGAGTATTTTCTTGACGAGATTTTTTTTGACACTGTATCTTAGTGAGTGAAAGAGAATATGAAGGTTCAATGAGGATAGCAGTTATATGATTTATAGCAAATAGGATTATGGCGCAAAATTAACCCATCCCTCTTCCGTCTCCCGCCTGCATTCGCCTCAGACGAACTGCGGCGGACTTTCAGCCCTCCTGCGGCGGACTTTCAGCCTTTCCCCTTGGTAAGGGAAGGGAGAGACTTGCAAATAGGATTTAAGGCGGTCATGGCTTAGTTTTTAATGATGTAGAACGGTTGCATGAATGGGTAAGGAGCGGGGGAAGAAAATTGGGATTTGTTTTAGTTGGTGACTGGTTTGTTACTCTCTTTATTTTCTTGTCATCCCGAAAATAGAGTGCTGTGTCATTCTTCATCCGCCGCGGCGGACTCCTCGTAATGACAGTTGATTTGTCATTGCGAGATTCGCCGTCCATAGGCGAACCGAAGCAATCTATATAAATCGCATAGAATTATCGCACCATCCAACCAGGGTTGGGACTTCGCATAATGACAGAAAGCGTATCACTCCACCTCAAGACTATCGATAAACAGCTCCCTCCCGGCTATAATATCCACCTTCTGGTTTCTGCATTTCGGACAGACATACCCATACTCGCTCGAAAGAAAAACCTCGCCGCATTCACGGCACTTCAATTGAGCGGGGACATGCCTGAAGATAATCCTGGAGTCTTTCGCGATTGTCTCCCTGGTCAGGAAATCCCAGTAAAACTTGACGGCTTCCTGGACGACGCCGGATAGTTCACCGACTACCAAATTAACACCGACGACCTTTTCCGCTTCGGCTTTCCCGGCATGTTCGAGCACCAGCGCCAGCAGGGATTCAACGATAGATAATTCGTGCATAATAAAATACAGGCAGGTAAAACCCTACCAGTCCGGCGGTCCTACCTGTCTCTGTTTTTCATAGATATCGTTATAGATAACCGTCCCGAAATTCTTGATGATATCCCAGCGCTTCTCGTTGAACGGTTCGTCCGGATTGGCTCTCATTATCGCGTCATGGCGTATTTTGTAGCCGGCTTTAAATTCCGGGTGGGTCATGATGAACAGGTCGTTATTCCTGACGGCGCGTAACACCCGTTCGCCGGTCTCGACCGGGTCCATCCAGACGGCGGGATCCGCCATGCGCGCCTGGAAATCAGGATCGCGAGGCGGCGGAGGAGGTGGCGGCAGCGCTCCTTCGTTCCGGAGATGAGCCGGCCTGTTTTCTGCCGATGACTTTCCTAAGTTCGTCCTGGTGGGACCGGGAACCAGCACTGAAGCGCCGATACCCTTGCCCTGCATTTCGGTCGCCAGCGCTTCCATCATGCCGGCAACGGCAAACTTGGTGGTGCAGTAGGTGATGGACGCGCCGGTAGCCGCGATCCCATTGGTAGAGGAGGTCGAAACGATATGTCCGCCTTCGCCGTGTTTCAACATACGCGGCAGAAAGGTAGTGACACCGTTGATGACACCGCCCAGGTTGATACCGACGACGTAATCCCAGTCGTTATAGGTAACCGTCTCGACCGGACCGCCCCCGCCGACTCCGGCATTATTGACCAGCAGGTGAACATTGCCGAAGACGGATTCGGCTTCATCGGCAGCCCTGGTGAAGGCTTCCCTGTCGGTTACATTCAGGTTTATGGGATACGCCGGCAGTCTGTTCTCGTTGAAATATGCCATCGCTTCGTCCAGCGCTTCCTGACGCGCGTCGGCGATAACGACATTCATACCGTACTTGCAGCAGGCCTTGGCGATACCGAGACCGATACCGCTGCCCCCGCCGGTAATAAACGCGGTCTTTCCTTCAAAGTTATCCATACCATTCCTCCGGACACAAAATATTGCCTTAAGTCTATGAAGATGGAGATGGGTTGTCAAATATTTGATGGGTAAAAAGGAGTGGTGAAAAGTTGGTAAGCAAAAATGTTTATTATATGATGTTGTTTAAATAGATTATTTGAGTTTATTCAGTAGGCGTTAAGTGGAATAACGTATATTCAACTCAACAATAGCTTTATCGCTTAAGTTAGAGGTTTCATACATTTCATTGGCAGAAATCGTCTTTTTTGTAATTTGCTTAGAAGAAGCAATTTCATATAAATTGAGCTGTATAGGCCCTGATGGTAAAAGTAATACAGATTGTAGTGGGGGATTTACTAAATCTTCTGTCGGTTCTTCCACAATTTCAAGAAAGTCCATAGCAATATTTTTTGAGATTTCCATCGCATCACCAATGGCTTGCTTTTCTCTATCTATACCATTCGTAAATATTTCATCAGGTAGACACATGTAATGCTCTAGGCGAAATAAACCTTTGCGTGGGACTCTATCTATTTTTTCTTGGAGTTTAATCCCTAAATATTCGCAGCCAATAACGACGTAACTTTTATTAACGCCTCTTGATAGTTCAGATATTTTGTAACTTTTTCTGTTAACATCTGGTTGAGCATAAAAGAGCTTTGATTCTCCTTTTTTTGAGATTGCTCCAAGAAGACAATGGGGTGTTTGGTCATCCCAAGTCGAAATTATTGAATCAAATGAAGATTTGAGAATTCTTTCAAGATCATTGAAGGTACCCGATGAAGATAGGCTAAGACATCTTTTTACTTCGTTCAAGGAACGCTCTGCCTGAAGCACTGTACCAGCAATAACAGCAAAAATGTTTTTAGCTAGTGTAAATAGCTTCTTGCCTTTATCATAGTTTTCTCTATCACCGAATGTTGTATTCCAGGAATATCGTGACTCAGAGAGTAAAAGAATTGGTGAGATTCCTTGAGCTTTAGGGTGTTCGAATTTAAAACCAGCGGCAAGAGTCATATCTCAATCCTTTGTCTACTAAATTGATTAATTATCTTATGCTTGACCATATTATATTAAACTTTCAATATGAAAATATAGAATAATAGAAAGAATGTTTATAACCCTAATCCACCGAAAGGCGATATATAATAGTAAAAAATTCAGGGAGTGACCTTTCGCCCACTCCCTTTTGTTGAATCCAGTTTAATTACTAACTATCTCCAGGCATCTATATTGTACGCAGGATTTCGCTGGCTCTGGCGGCATTCTTTCCATGCGTTGGTGTTGATGTCCGGTCTCTGGTGAGTGGTACGGCAGCCAGAATTATCACGTTTGGACTGGCTTTCAATACATGTTCCGTTCTGAGAATTCTGTTATAATTCAGATGATCCGGTTTTACAGACAGGGGGTTGAAAATGGAAACACTTAAATTCGTTTACTATCAGGAGAATGATATCTGGATAGGCTGGCTCGAAGAATATCCTGATTACAGGAGCCAGGGCAAAACTCTGGATGAACTGAAAGAGAATCTCAAGGATATCTATCATGACGTCAGCACCGGTAAAATACCCCATGTCCGCAGGTACGGAGAACTCGTAGTCGGATGAAAA
>MGML01000125.1:497-639 GCA_001796415.1 Chloroflexi bacterium RBG_13_46_14 | reverse complement strand
ACCCATTGTCAGTATAAACAGCTTATCCTCTGTGACAAAGAGTGTTCCTGCAAACCGCTGGTCTTTCAGTGTAAGGAAAGCTACCTCACGCGGACTGGCCGGTTCGGAAATATCCAGAACTCCGATGGCTATCCTGCCTTCG
>MGML01000125.1:344-463 GCA_001796415.1 Chloroflexi bacterium RBG_13_46_14 | reverse complement strand
TCTCCCAACCCATGATATACAGGGGATATTCTATGTATGGTTTTTCATCGTCGATAGCCCCGCGGAACGAGTGCTCATTGACAATCTCCAGCGGTTCCGGCGATGAAGCGTCTACCGTG
>MGML01000125.1:0-147 GCA_001796415.1 Chloroflexi bacterium RBG_13_46_14 | reverse complement strand
GGAAATTCTCGCTATCTCCTTCGGCGCGGACGGGTCGGAGACATCTAATACCCACAGGTAATCGTCAGCGGACACGTAGAACATCGTGCCGTACAGAGCTGCTCCCCTGATATACCGTGTATTGTCACCTGTATTCAGAAAGGCAAC
>MGML01000124.1 GCA_001796415.1 Chloroflexi bacterium RBG_13_46_14 | reverse complement strand
GCAGCCATAATCTGGCCGCCCTTCGTCTTGTGTATGGGAAGCGTTACGGCCTTGGGCCCTTTTATTCCTTCCATTAGAACAACTCTCCTCTCTGACAATCCGGTATGAAATACACCTATTCTGGATTTTCGACTTCATAATGTCAAGCATCATCGATCCGAATCAGGGTAGTTGATAATAAAATAAACAGAAGTAGAGGTAAGTTTTCCCTACCTCTACCTGAAATAATAATGGGTATTATAAGAAACAAGAGTTAGTGTGATTTTTCTATGGACGCCTGTCCCGAAAACCTCCGCCTGGCATTCCTCCGCTGTATGAGCCAATACTCGTTACGATACTTGAAATCGTGACACTGTAAACTTCTTCGCCAGTTGTGTATTCACTTGTCATATACAAGCCATCCTCTGCAGTGCCGGAAACACTGCCTCCAGCGTAAATCACGTATGTTTCATTCTTTTTCAATTCGGGCGAACAAAATACCACGGACTGGTAAGTTTTGACCGGAGCAAATGTCAGGATATCATCTTCGTCTTCAGTTTCAATATGGAATAATGTATCCGCATTAAGAGAAGAAGCAAAATTACATATGATCGAATACTGGGTTGAAGAGGTACTTGGTGCTTGAGCCATACCGGCGCTACCTGCGGCAACAAGGAAACCTCCGGTAACCTTGAATTCGCCTAGATAATCCAATGCGCCGTTCATGTCGTTGACAGGTCCGTTTACAATCACGGTACCCCCATTCATGTATACGGAACCATTGATGTCCAGGCCGTCACCTCCGGAATTAACTGCTATGTATCCTCCATTTAGGTACAGGTAGCATTCGGAAGAAAAATCAAATGTGTTCTGTCCCGGACGTCCGTTTATCGATGAGCCATCGACACCTCCGGAAGCATTGATGCCATCATCACTTGATACAAGGTGAACGGTACCATCATTTATGGTGATAACCATACTCTCGATACCTTCATATGATTTTGATATTGTGATATCACCACCGGCTATTTCTATTCTGGAATCCGCATGAATACCGTCATCACCGGAACTAACAATGATTTCACCACCTCCAATTGTTAAACTGCTGTTCGAATGTATGGAGTCATCGGACGAATCAATATCGATGATACCATCTTCTATCGTAATATCGATCCCAGCCTTTAGACCTTTCGCGCTTCCGGTATCAGTGGTAACGTTATCTTCCGTTCTCCTGTCACCCCAGAATCCCCAGTTATCACCGGTGCTGCTGTTTTTACTCCCTCCCCCCGATAATATGTTTATAACACCATCTGTAACCAGGATATTAGTTTCCGCCTGGATGCCATCAGTCTCCGCGGTAATGTCTATATTGCAACCGTTAATCACAATAAATCCTTTTTCTTCGTCAGTGTTATTTGTCGACTGCATACCATCGCCGCCAGCCACTATCGTTATATTGCCATCTTTGATGGCTATACAGTCTTTTCCCTTCAATCCGTCGTTGATCGCATTTACAGTAATATCGCCACCGGTTATTATGAGATCATCTTTACTCTGGATTCCGTTTTTGTAATTACCATCGACTGTTAATGAGCCTTCTCCATTGATGGTAATATCACACTTGCTATAGATGGCTGCGGTCGTCTCTTCCTCGGAATCACCGGTAGAACGTTCTTCTCCATCTGAAATGTAATTTTGACTTTTTTCAGCCAGTATTATCACCGCTTTATCCGTGTTGAGAATATTTATCGGCGCTCCGTCTGAGCAAGCTATGTTTACTCCATCAAGGACGATTTTCACTGTGCCGCTTTCTCTTACGTTTACCAGTATATTTCCGTCTTCAAGCGTTCCTTTCAGGATGTATGTCCCGGCGGATGTGATTGTCACCTGGCAGTCATCGATTATGGCTCCACTGCCATCCATCTTGATCGAATCTCCGTCAAAATAAAAATATGTCGAACCTGCTTCTTCCCAGCTTACGTCAAGATCTTCGTCGTCATATTCAAAAGCAATCGGAACATATCTAACCGGTGTATCTGACATATCCTCCTCAATACTCAAGGATACAGTTCCGCTATTGCTTACCAAACCTGAATCTGAAATATCGCTGGAAGAATTAACGGTATCTCCCGAACAGGCAGGCAGCATCAAGACTGATACTAAGGCAATTAATAAACAAATCTTCTTAATCATTTCTTTTCATCGACTCCTGATTTAAACAGATTCATTCTTCATCGCTTTCGTTAACCCACATAAATTTCGACTTTAGCTGTATCAGCCAGACGGTTAAGTTCGTTCGTAAAATTCGACCAGTCATAATTAGAACGACGCTGGTATTGATATTGCAGGCTAATGCGGTTATCCATCGTTGACATCGTCTCAAATCTCAATCCTCTGAGTTCACTTTTCAGGAACGCTTTTAACTTTTCCTCAAATTCCGGGAAAGACAACTTGTCTACGGAAATCATCAGATGCCCCTGGCCGGATAACGTAATCCGGCTACTGATAATACGCTGTAATCCGAGTGCGACAAATACAACGCCGAATAAAATCACTGTGGGTATCAGGTTTCCCGTTGCAGTGCCGATTGACGACGCAATCAGGAGAAGAAGGAATCCGATTTCAGCCGGATCTTTAATCGGTGTCCTGAACCTTACGAACGAAAGCGCTCCCAGCAGACCGATTCCAAGTGGAATGGACGTTTGAATAACCAGGAATATCATGGTAATTGCCGGACCACCAATGAGAAAGGTACGGTGTACGCCTGCACCAATGTGACTGGATCCGTAAAACAACTGGTACATGAGATATGCTACTACCGAGGCTAGAAGAGCGCATCCGACACGTATTAGCGTTTCCCATATCCCGAGCGGGGATTCTACTAGACTTGTTAATTCTTCAAGCATAATTGTGTCTTCTATATGTTTTATGAACTACACTCTGATTATCTTTCCAGAGGGTGATAATCGTCCGGTGGTTCCGGGATTCTCATTATGCGCATCTATACTTGCCGAGTACTTTGAAAACCTTGTCCAGTCTGTATTGAGTATTCTTGCGCGCATCAGTGTTACCGGTAATTCCATTTTTTCACCTTTAATCTCAATTACCGCGCCGGGCAGTTCCAGATTTCTTTCTCCGTTTCCCGGTCCGGGTAGTATCATCGTTGAGTTTATGTGACAATCCAGAGACACCCTTTGGCCGGTAATAACTTCACTGAATCTATATCGGCAGTATGAAATCCTAATTACTGGCCGCACTATTTCCCGTGGGTAATAGCCATACTCCGCCAGGATTTCCATCAGCCTGTAGCGTGGAATAATGCCCATGGAAAGATTATCCGTTTCGAGTTTTTCAACAGGAATCTCCAGTTTCGTGCGCTGTTTAGTTCCCGCGAAACCATGTCTGGATTTAAGTTCCACGAACACAATCTGCGTGCCGCTTCTGCCCAGTTCATTTCCATACCAGCGTATCCGTACTTTATCTTTACGAAAATCTCCTGATGAAGATTTCTCGTGCTGATCGAGGTCCACCGAATCAAAATAGAGACTATTTATCTGCTCGGAGTAGAAATCCTCGTCTTTTTTACATATCTGGTGAAGAAGATTGTATGCCAGACCGATTTCAGCCGGATAAACGTAGAATTTCCTCTCAAATCGTTCGAGTAGCCTGTTTTTTTCAGAGAATATCGGCGAATTGTATAACTGGACGGCCATTTACTCTACCCCTCTGCTTCCAGAAATGCCAGTGTCACCTGGTACCGTTCATAAATCCTGTATACCAATTCCTCGACCGCCGAATTGAATGAATCCTTCTCTTCATCCGTAAGGTATGTGCTTATTACTTCCGACATATCCCGGCATTTTTCTTCCAGTCGTTCCGGATTAAAAACTTCGTTAAGAGCTTCTTGCATATAGCCAAGATACTTGCCGTAATAAACAGGATCATCCAGCAGGTACCTTATGAGAGGCCACTGGTCTGTGACTTCATCTCTGGACAGGGAAAGATTCCTGCCGGGAAGTATCCCCGCTGTTGCCCTTCCTCCGGGATTACCTGTCGGGCCTTCACCCGCCAGCACCTGGTTATGATCCCACGAAATCCATGTTAACCGGCCACTCTCAGGGTCGTTATATAGATAAAAGTTATGAGTCATGGATCCATAGGTGTCCCAGTGCTGGATTATGGCGCTTATAGCCAGCCATTTGAGAAAGCTGTCTACATCGAATATTGTTTCAAGGTCTTTTTCCCATTGTTCCGGGTCGGATACGCGGTTTTCAGAATGAAGAACTTTATAAAGATCTTCGATATCGCTCCAGTCCGCTTCTTCGGTATTATTCTCTTTAAGGAAACTATCTTTTATCTGTCCTAATGTTCCCTCCGAAAGACTCACACCTCTTCCATCACCCTCGTATATATTCCCTGAGTCATCTTCAAAACAACGGTCTATCACGGTATCATCGATTACCTCGATCGCGGTGTATAATCCCAGGTTTACCTGGCCTTCTCCGTAATCCAGTATCACTTCATACCAGGCAGTCTCGGCTGCAATAAGACCTGATTCATCCAGGATATCGGCAGCGAGGGTATCACGCATATACGTACCGTCAGCAAAGGCATTCGAGAAAGAAAGCTGTTTAAATCCATAAAAACGCTGATTATCTATTTCCGGGTAGTCATCCTCGAACTCGTCGAAATCCAGTTTGAAAGGTATTTTGAGTGAACCATTTCTCCACGCACTGGTAAGTGAAGAATTGCCTTTATAGCGGATACCCACATGTGTCCACGTCAAACCGTTGAACTCTATTGTCGCTGATACCCATGAAGGATTCCCGGAGGTCATATCGATCCATCCCGGTAAATCTCCGGCATTAGGGTCTTGAGGAATGTCTCCTCCACCATCGGGAACACCTTCATCGAGGTTAGGTCTGCGAAAAGGAGTAATATTCTCCGAACCTTGCAACTGATCGTCAGGTAAAAATCTTCCCGGACGTATATTGCCCGGTCTTGCAGTTCCCGTACCTTTTTCACCGAACAGTTCAACCATTTCTGTCTGCATGGCATTCCAGTCATCTGGTTCAATGGTGATTACTATCTGGTTAACCTTTTCCTGGGGAAAAACGGCTTCATAATTTGGATCCGCGTCATTACTATGAGTTTCTTCAGTCCATCCATCAGGGCGTTCCGTTTCAGTTTCCGTAGAAGAATCAGGTTGAGTAGTGGACCCACAACCAGCTAAAAGAAAGATTGTAGAAAG
>MGML01000123.1:8173-8288 GCA_001796415.1 Chloroflexi bacterium RBG_13_46_14 | reverse complement strand
AGAATCGCCCCCCAGATGGTCAATCCCATACCGCTGACAATTTCACCCGGATTGTGGCTGTAATAATCCCAGAGGTCTATTACATGGATGGCGCGTGAAACTATGATACCGGAAG
>MGML01000123.1:4410-7746 GCA_001796415.1 Chloroflexi bacterium RBG_13_46_14 | reverse complement strand
ATATTGTAAATGCATTCATCTGATTATCTCTCTACGCCTTTCCTTAAGTTTCGGAATGTAGGTGTTGATCGAGACTTCGCTTTACGGATTTCCCGCAAGTATTATATCAGTAAAGGTATTAAAAAGCTGTGTTCTCCGTTAAGGGTCTGATATTTATTGTCAGGTTGTGGGAGAGATAAATGTCGGGAATCTTTTTCGTTACTAATTTCTTTCCCGTGTATGAAAATATGGATAAACAGTCGTCCGTAACGATCGCAAAATAATCCCCATTCGGTGAAGCGGCGAAATAGTATATGCCGTCGGATATATCTGCCCAGGCGATCTCTTCACTCTGATTATTGAACGATATACGGCCATTTGGAGGAGCTATTTCCGGGTACAACGACCACTGTGGATGGAGATAATAGCCAGCGGGAATATCAAGAGGGAAAACTGTCCGGTTGTCATCAAAGAGTTTAGCATAAAGATTACTGCCGCTGTCGGTATTGAAGCAGCCGACATATCTATCTGTGTCACCGGAACGGACTGTCAATGAAATCAGTTCATCGTCTCCCTGTTGTATACGATTGAGTGCAGGAGTTCCGGTAACGGGGATTGTTTTCGACCATTCCAGAATTCCGTTGTATGAATATTTATCCAGGCTGGAGGCTATGGTTTTCCTGCCGGTATATACCGCCACTCCTCCCTGAGTGAAGCAGGCATTGCAGTATTGTGTTATCTGAGACCAATCAAGGCTGAGTCTGAGTTCTACCGTGCCGTCCAGGCCAAGAATATACAGGTCAGGCGGTTCGTCTCTGTTTTTTACCGCTTTTACCAGTATACTATCGCCGTCGAAGTCAATTCCATCGATACTGACATAGTCTTCTTTCAGATCGAAAATAACCTCGTTTTCTGTTTGTATGTCATAGATACCAAGAATCGATGACTGCGGAACAGAATACAATACCGCTTTATCGCTGACACAGTCCGCCTGGATTCCCCTGAGGATAGAAACCAGCGAGTCATCCATAACCTCTGTTGTCTTCAGGGTAGCTTTATCTATAAAGTGGATTGAGTACTTACCGCCGACTCCTATCAAGTATTTTCCTTCGCGTGACTCACCCCACGCTTTAAAAATTCCCGGCTGTAAAGTATCATGGACTCCGTTTTTATCGACCACGAAGATTTCAGGACAGTATTCTTTCTCTGCATTAACCGTTCCCGGATGTTTTTCATTCGGTTTTATGAAGACAGCACGGCCTTCATTATCGACATACAACCTTGCCGACGGATCCTCCATGGGATCGAACGGTATGTTTGCGCTTACCTCATGCCTGAAACTGGAAACTGAGGCTATATCGATAGTCTCTCCGCTGCAGGCTGCAAAAACCATGACCGAGACCAGTGAAATCAATATAAGACTGATATATGTTTTCATACTAAATCGTTTATTTGGATTAGTTATTCATGCAGAAGCATTCTTCGGTATTCCGAATTTCCCTACTTTAATGATTTCCACATAATCAGGTATTTCAAGTTCATTTTCCTGAATAGCAGCATCGATTCGGTTCAGGTCCATCACATTAACGACAACGCGGTTTTCGCGAACGTCGATGTGTGATTCTGTATCTACCCCCATATTATTCAGGGTATCCGTAATCCTGGTCTGGCTTTGCAATAGACCGAAGTATGAAATTGATACGGGTTGAACCTCGACGTATTCGAACAGATCATCCGGCACGTAGGATCTAACAATTTCTTCGCCGTTACTAGTGAAAAGCGTGATTATGCGGAATCCGGGAGAATGCCGAATATACAATCCTGCATATGTCTCCGGTTCCGCATTTTTAAGCTCGACATCCAGCCCGATTAACGTCTGTAATATTTCAAAGCGCTCAACTGCTTTCTGTGGAAAAGAAAGCAACGAATAATAATTTACTGTCAGATCCTGAATTGTTACAGGAAGCAGAGAAAAGGATTATCACTGCGAGTAGTACGGAGAAAATAATTAATACTCTTTTGTACATTTTCAGATTTTCCAGATCTATGTTGCCTGGCTATTTTTTACGAATTTATCCTAATCCGTTGTCAGTTCTTCTATCAGGGTTTCCTTGGTATTATTTGCTACAATGTCATCAAGTTTTTCGCGTAATTCAGCCAATGGATCTGGTAGTGGATAAAACTGACTGCTTGTTAAGGGCGTAAAATAACCATGCGCAGTAACTGTGTTCTCGTTATCAACCGATATCTTGAGATAATTATCTTCTATGATCACGGTTTCATTAGCTGATACGGCGGAAGACAGGTAGTACTCGTCGAGTTCATTGAAACCAATTGTGTCGAGAAATTCAGACAGATCATCCATTTCTTCGGAATCGAGTGTGCCGGTTCTCCATGTCCGGGCGGGATCGGGTGAAAGTGCACCGGGGAGTCCGGTATCTTTCCAGTGAATGACGGTGCCGTCATCGTAAATGGTAAGCTGACTCTGAGTTCCTTCTTCCAGGTAACTGATATCCATCACCATCCACGGATCGGTTTCCGGTATCTCTACCTTGTCCGCCGGTTTAAGGACAAACCAGATACCAACTCCGACTAATGCCAGCACGAGTACCAGTAAACCGGAGTACAACCAAAATTTCATATTCATTTTTTCCGCTCCTGTCAGTAGTATTTGCCTCATAAACTTTATATCATTAACGATATCGACTGTAAAAGGTTGAAAATCGTAAGTAATCAGGTTTTACCGTATGTACGAATAAACCAGGAAAGTATCACAATCCATTTCCCCCGGGGAGATATTACCATGATCGCAGGGACATTCATACATTAACAATAATAACGTATGAAACGGGAAAAAGATATGACAGGCTGGAAAATTATTGATGATATCCGGACATTTGTCACAGATAATCCGGATCGCTTTTTGTATAATTAAAGCAAAGTAAGTATATGCATAAAAAGGGAGGAAATGAAATGAGCGCCATCGTTTATTCAAGTCCGACCTGACCCTACTGTGACATGGTGAAACAGTTTCTTTCACAAAGAGGAGTACATTACGAAGAGCGGGATGTTTCCCGCAACCAGGCGTATGCCCGGGAACTGGTGAATAACACGGGACAGATGGGAGTTCCGGTGACGGTCTTCGACGGCGAGATAGTGGTCGGCTTCGACCGGCAGCGACTGGAGCAGCTTGTGTCCGGCAGACCCAAGGCAAAACGCCCGTCTTTCGGGGCTTCGATAGCCGACGCAGGAAAAATAATGGCGAAGCAAGGTACAGGTATAACCTCCGGCGCCTACGTTGGTGGCACTCGAAAGGATTCCGCCGCACAGAGAATAGGTCTGAAGCAGGGCGATATT
>MGML01000123.1:4057-4368 GCA_001796415.1 Chloroflexi bacterium RBG_13_46_14 | reverse complement strand
TGCCTTCTCCTGTCTAATCCAACTTCTTGTACGCTTCGATCAGGTACCGTCTCGCAGTAAAGGCTAGTTCTTCACCGCTTTCCACTTTTTGCTGCAGACGAAGCAGATATTCAGTGTGAGTTTCTACCGAAAATCCCTGAACTGTCCATGGAATAGCCGTTAGATAATAGACCAGCGACCCAACGTCAGTAAAAGTCATTTTTCCCGACCATTCTCTCAGATCCCGAATAGTCAGTCCCGATGCTTCCAATTGCGGTACATAGAATTCCGGAGTGGCAAAAGGCCATGGCGGTTCAGTATTAAAGAAAGTC
>MGML01000123.1:0-3988 GCA_001796415.1 Chloroflexi bacterium RBG_13_46_14 | reverse complement strand
GCCACTTCACCCGGATGGAACCCGGAATGACGGTTCAGGACAAGTTCAAATTCACCATCCTCAAAGGGCATCAATTGTTCGGTCGAGCCGCCGATGTCGAAAACCTTTACCCTGTGCGGTTCAAGCTGTTCTCCAGCCAGTTTAACGTTGGGCGGATAACCCTCTATCGCTACTACCTTATCCGGCCAGTCATCTTTCATCTTCAGCAGTAACTCACCGCCGCCTGTGCCTATATCGAGCATCGAAGAACACAAACGCATTAACTCCTTAGCTCGAGATTCATAAGACCAGGGAGGAGATTCGATACGCATTTTATCGTCAAGATAAGAAAAATCCCATCCTGAGAAGGGTTTTTGTTCCTCTTCTTTCCACTGTTTTATCAGATCGTCTGAATTCCTGATAGATATCCGGTACCTTTCCTTATAATTTCAGTTCAAGACGTGGTTCCTGCAGCCTTTGCGGGACGTTGGTTTCACGCATAAAGTCGACCAGGTATTTGTGCAGGTCACGGGCGATATCGGGGTGCTGGCCGATAACGTTGTTCAACTGGTCGGGATCGGATTTCAGGTTGTACAACTCCGAACCGCCGGGTTCGCAGTCGTGAAGGAACGACCATTCGTCGGTCGTGACGGTGGTCATCGACGGAACTGCGCATCTGCGCAAAAGATGATCGACAAGCTGGTCGGTGTCTCCAGCGTTTATGAACGGACAGGCGGTGAAGACGACCTCGCGTCCTGGTGTCCTGGTATCCCTGACCGCAGGCAGTAATGACCTGCCCTCCACGAACGACGGTATCTCCTGCCCGAAGAGGTCGAGGATGGTAGGCATCAGGTCGACCGCCGAGGCCAGACCGTCGTATACTCCAGGTTTGACACTTGGTACGTATATTGTCAACGGAATTGCGGCTATTTCTTCATAGAGGGGCGAACGCGCCCAGGCGCCGGGGTGACGGGTTACTTCCTCTGGCGCGTCTTCCTTATTATCGAAGACCATCTTTCCGAAAATATCGTGTTCGCCAAAATAGAAACCGTGGTCGGTCGTGAAGATAATTGCGGTATTCTCCATCAGACCCATGTACTCGACCTGTTTGAGCAGGTTGCCGACCCAGGCGTCCACCATGCTTATCTCGCCAAGGTAGGCGGCGTGGGCTTTTTTCAGCATTTCCTCGGTAAATCCGGGCTGCTCCTTCCAGTTCTTGTAGAAGGGCATAATCTGTTCGCCGTCATAGCCTGGCCAGTATGGTTCGGTGTAATAAAGCGGGGCGTTCCACGGCTCGTGCGGGTCCCAGGTATCGATGTAGAGGAAAAAGTCCTCTTTGTAGTTAAGGGTCAGCCACTCCATCGCCTTGTTGAAGGTCTTTGGGGCGAAGCATTCGGCGTCAAGTGGTTCTTTCGGCCGCCGTTCGAGAGTCTTCCGGTAGGGGCTGTGGGGCGGGTTGTAGCCGCCCTTGGCGACGAAATAATGATCGGGTATCTCGACGAAGGTGGTGAACCCGCGGTCATAGTTCATGCCGTCGCGGATGAAGAAAGGAGTGTCGACGATGCCGACGGTATGCACGTTGGCGTTGTCGCGAAGCAGTTCGGCAAGCAGGACATGCCCGGGAGGGATCGGTACCCACTGCATGAATGAGAGCGTCCATTTGCCAGTCATGTAATCGGCTCGGGTCGGCATGGTGGGGAACGAGGCGCCGTAATAGCGGTCGAAACGTACCGACTTCGCAGCCAGGGCGTCGATAGCCGGAGTCCGTACTTTATCATTCCCGTATACGCCGATGTCCTTCCGCCGTACCGTATCCGATACTATCCATATTACATTCATATCAACCTCCTGTTTTCATAGAAATGCAGGGTGATTATAGCACGATAAATGGGTTAAGGATAAGGTGTTTTAAGGATTTTCAGGAAAGCAGCCCCTTGAGAAGCACCAGGGCGGTTTTTTTATCGAGGGGTTTGTTGTTATTACCGCACTATTCTCCCTCAAACTTATCGATTTCCAGCTTATCGAGGAACGCTGTTATCTTTTCATAAGCATCCCGTTTAACTCGGTCAACTTCCTCCTGGTCTCTCATTGCCTGGAAATCTGCGACCCATAACGGTCCGACATAGTCAGGACTTTGGAACTTAGCTCAGATTTTACCCAGTCCTTCTATTACCAGGCCATGTTCTTTATAAGGCTCGAAAGCCTTAACCAGGGCATTTATTCCTCCCGTGTAATTATTAACTACGTAGAAAATATCATAAGCGTCTTTAAGCTCTTTCCTTGTCCAGAGAGCCATACCCTTCATTACCAGGAATGGTACAGCTCCGGCTATTTTGACCTCGACCTCGTTGATACCACCTCCAGGCATCCTGCTTGTGAGCGTTTTAACCACAGCTTCCTTAAAGACTAAATCAGCACCTCGTACCTTTCTGGCTTTGATGCCCTGGACATCTTGGTGCCGGTGTCCGGTTGATGTCCCGCCATATTCGCCAGCCAGCAGGTCAACCTCTACCTGGAAAGGAATTCTAGCTTCTGTAGTAGCCTGTTTAAGGAAAACATAAGGTTGCGTTCCTTGTACAAAACTATTTTTCTGTAGCAGGGTCAGAATGGTGTCATAGGTCTCTTGCGTGATCGCGTCGAATTCGAGGACAATGTCAATTTCCATGCTGCCGCAATGCTGGTCTTCTGGATTATTGAAAAGAAGAAAGGGAACCCAGCCGCCTACGATGGCAATGTGTTTCCGAAATTGTCCCAGGATCGTAAATACTTCAACAAGGTAGGAAAGGCAACAATCTACGCTGTTTTTATCATAATCGTCTCTTACTGCCATGCTGATTTTATCCTGTTTTCAAGAATATATTGCGCCGCTTCCTCTCCACGCCCCTGATAGTTTTTCAAGTCCAGGTAAAGCTGGACATCACTCACCACATCCAGACCGTTTATTTCTCTGGTTCCGTAAAAGACACCTTCATCGTAGGGCTTCAGCAGGGTTACGTTTGGACCAGTGGTAACCTCTTTCAAACCGATTTGCCCGGCGATTTCTGAAATCTTGTCTTCTACGTAAACAAATGACTGGTTGTATCTTACAAATGGCGCTACCAGGTTAGCCCCGGAAAATAAGGCTAAACTATAGTTAATACCGGTCGTTTTACAGAAGACCGCTATCTTTCGTTCGATCTGAGTTCCTTCAATCGCATAGAAGTCAGCCGATTCGTTGTCTCTGAATAAATAATTCCGGGTCCAGGAATCAAGTAACCGCTGCGGGTCTGTGAGCCGGAAGGATTTACCTTCTTCCTGGACAAGGTCTTCATCAATAAGCAGCCGTTTTATATTCGACGTTTGCCCAAGGCTAAGATTCGCTTCCTTAGCGAGGTTTTGAACATGCCATAGCCTCTTTGGCTCAGTCAGGAGTACACGAACCACCCGACTGGATTTTCTGCTGAAAAGAGACTTCACTCCTCTGGTGGTAGGGGAAGGATTTTCTCTACCCTGTATATCGATATATAGACCGTTAAATGCCAGGCTGGCATTTCCGGCGAGATCTATACACCCGATGTTATACTTTCGACATAGCTGCCTGCCTTCTTCAGAAATGTAAGGGGAAGCCAGAATGCCATACCTAACATCCTTGTTAGATGCCAGGTATTCTTTCAATTGCTGAGCTGCCAGCCGTATGAACCGGGGCTGGCCGATGGATTTTATCTCGATAGCAACACGATATTCCCGTTTTCCGGTTTTTATCGTCACGAGCATGTCGGGGCGGTACTGATTATGTTTACCGATAGACGGCTCAAGCTGCACGGCATCAACGGAACTAATTACGTTAAATAGCTGGTATATAATATTTATAAACTTGGTTTCTAAGTCTTTCTCGTTCATCTTAGTTTCACTATTTATTTATGTTTCAACAATCGCTGAAATTATACGAAATAGTGAAACTCTTGTCAAGGGGTGTTATTTTCAGGAAAGCAGTCCTTTTAACAGAATCAGAGCGGTTTTTTTATCGAGG
>MGML01000122.1:1651-4565 GCA_001796415.1 Chloroflexi bacterium RBG_13_46_14 | reverse complement strand
GGTGTCATGTTCCCCGGTGCCGTTACCGGATGGATTAAATTCATACCATCCTACTATCTGGTAGATATGGTTCACCGCGTTGCCAGCTTTAATGCCGGCTGGGGAGATATCTGGACAAACGTCATCATTATGCTTGTGTTCAGTGTTATCGTCTTTGCAATCGGAATCCTCGGAATCAGGAGGAAAGCCCTATGAGTTTGAGACGTACTGGAATTCTGTTTAAGAAAGAACTGCTGCAGGGCCCCCGGGGATTCATATTCGTCTGGGCAATTATCATGCCAATTGTATTATCATTCGTCCTTGCAGCAGTATTCGGTACACTTACCAGTGAAAAACCAAAACTTGGCGTATTGAATCTTGATGAAAATGATGATAAGTCGAAACTCGTATCGATGCTTGAAGAATACGAATCTATTAAGTACCTTGATTATTCCGATGAACCGGCTATAAAAAAAGCGGTTGAAGACGGTGTGGTGGATATGGGTATCATAATACCCGCCGGACTGGATGACTCGGTAAAAAATGGAGAGTATGTCGAAATCGATGCTTATATCTGGGGTGGAAGCCAGGCAAAAAACCGCATGATTCTTACCGTAACACTCACAAATATGATAAGAAAACTTGCCGGACAGGAAGCCCCGGTAACCATCGACACCATATCTCTCGGTGATGAAGAAGTAATCCCCTGGAATGTACGGCTTCTCCCCCTCCTGATGCTGTTCGCCGTATTCCTCGGAGGCGTGTTTATCCCGGCGACATCGCTGATCGAAGAAAAAGTAAAAAAGACGATGACCGCCCTTATAGTTACCCCTACCAGCGTAATCGACGTCTTTGCAGCGAAGGGACTGCTTGGATTTCTCCTGAGTCTTTTCGTCGGCGCGGTTGTCCTTGCCGTAAACAACGCTCTGGGCGCTCATCCCCTTCTCCTGATAATGACTATGGCACTGGGCGGGATTATGGCAGTAGGACTGGGCTTGATTTTCGGCGCCCTTCTAAAGGATGTGTCGACGCTTTTCGCCATCTGGAAAAGTTCGGGAATCCTGCTCTTCGGTCCGGCGGTAATCTATATGTTCCCCAAGATTCCTGAATGGATCGGCCGGATTTTTCCCACCTTCTACATGCTGGAACCTTTGATGGATATTACCCAGAACGGTACCGGATGGTCGCAGGTAGCCGGGGATATCTTCATCCTTATCGGCATAGACATAGTAATATTCATCATCTTCGTCCTGGTCCTGAAACGTTCGAGCCAGTTCTCGGTTTAGATACTTATCCCGGCAGCAATAAAGGCTTCCCGAAAATATCGGGAAGCCTTTTCAAATTTATCAAGCGTGTGTATTATTGAGGTTGGATTAATTCTTCATGGGCTTTTTTCAGCCAGTCCGGGATTTCTATCGACTGCGGGCAGGCTTCGAGGCATTGACCGCATTCTATACACTTATCTCCCCGCTGTTCTTCCTTCAACATATCTGTCATCTGGTAGCGGAAACTTCCCATCCGAATATTGTTATACATCCTGGCGTCGTTGTATATTTGAAAAATATGAGGGATCTCGACTCCATTCGGACACGGCATGCAATATGCGCAGCCGGTACATGGTATAGGTCTCAGACTGCGATAGGTTTCACTGACTCTGTCAATAATATCCAGTTCCTCTGGTGTCAGCAGTCCCGGTTCGGCGCGACCGGCAATTTCCGTATTCTCTACCACCTGCTCCATAGTGCTCATACCGCTTAGCGCCATCGTGATCTCCGGCTGGTTCCATACCCACATCAGACCCCATTCCGCCGGACTTCGCTTTACGGGTGCCTCATCCCAAATCTTCATTACAGTCTCAGGCGCTTCCTGTGTCAGAGAACCACCCCTTAACGGTTCCATCACTACTATAGCCAGCCCCTTCTCCGACGCGTACTCAACTCCTCTTCTGCCTGCCTGATAATTTTTATCCATGTAGTTATACTGTATCTGGCAGAGTGTCCAGTTATCATAAGAATCGATGATATCCTTGAAAACATCGTATTCATCATGGAATGAAAAGCCAAAGTGAGAAAATTTTCCTTCAGCCAGCTTTTTATCCGCCCAATCGAGAATCCCCCAATCACGGACTGTCGGCCAGCTTTCGCCGTTCAATCCGTGCAACAGGTAGAAGTCCAGTTTTTTCGTCTTCAAACGCTCCATCTGCTCGTCAAGGTAGTCATCGAATTTGTCGGCTGATTCCACCATTCGCACCGGCAGCTTGGTCGCTATGCGTACTTTTTCCCGGTAACCATCTTCGAGTGCCCTGGCTATTATTGGTTCGCTTTTACCCATGTGATACATGTAGCCTGAATCAAGGTAGTTCACTCCCTGGTCGATCGCATAACGAATCATGCGTATCGATTCTTCTTCGTCCACATTACCCATATTCTCGCTGGTCTGAGGTAATCTCATCGCTCCGAAACCGAGTACTGACACCTCCCAGTCCAGCTTCCCAAACTTGCGATACTTCATTTCCTTTCCTCCCTATACAGCAGTTCTTCTGTTGAGTAAGCTAACAATATGTAAAGCTACTTCCGTAAAACCTTCCCCATATTGCTTTTCACTCACGTAGGCAGCCTTTTTCTCCATAACCTCAGCCTGCCCCTTCGGCAGTCCAGGATTAATAACAAGTACATTGTTCGGAAACAGTTCGAATAACGACAAATCCGTAACAGAATCTCCAAACACCATAACCTCATCACGGGAATATTCTTTCATCTCATCGAGTACCTTTACCAGTGTTTCTCCTTTGTTGACCCCTTTCTGCATCAGGTGAAGAATGTATCCGGAATCAAGCAGCTGAGTCGGTTTAATACGCTCCCTGATCTCCTCAACAGAAACTCCATCCGCCCATATTACTATGTCAATAATACGTTCGGAATTGTCCTCTCGTTCT
>MGML01000122.1:0-1490 GCA_001796415.1 Chloroflexi bacterium RBG_13_46_14 | reverse complement strand
ATGAGACGTTATCAACACCTTTTCCAATCTATTATAAAAGGAATACATTTATATGGGAAAAAAAGTTGTTATCCTTGGCGGCGGATTCGGTGGTATTACAGCCGCGAAGGCCTTCAAAGGCACAAACTTTGAAGTTACCCTTATAGACAAAACGAACCACAATCTTTTCCTGCCTGTTCTTTATCAGGTAGCTGCAGCGGCAATGTCTCCGGGTGACATTGCTATCCCTATCAGACAGCTGCTGAAAAAGGTCAAGAACTGCAAGGTGGTACTTGGTGAAGTTACCAAAATCGACGTCGAAAAGAAACAGGTACATACGGATGAACATACATTCGACTATGATTACCTTATCGTTTCTATCGGCTCCCGGGCATCCTACTTCGGTCACGATGAATGGGCAGAGTACGCACCCGGTCTGAAGACTCTCCACGATGCACTAACAATTCGGGAAAAGATGCTGGCTTCCTTCGAGAAGGCGGAAATGACAGAGGATTCTATGGAAAAATCCAGACTTCTTACTTTCGTGGTGGTTGGTGGCGGGCCTGCCGGAGTCGAAATGGCAGGAGCTCTCGCAGAAATCTCGAAGAGAATGCTGAAAGATGATTTCAGAAACATCGACCATAAAGCAACGAAAGTCATACTCGTTGAAGCACTCGATAAGATACTCCCGGCATTCAGCCTTGATATGAGCCGGAGAGCTATCCGAGATCTTGAAAAAATCGGTGTCGAAGTCCGTTTGAATACTATGGTTACCAATATAGACGGGAAGGGTGTTCACACGAAAGATGATGTTATTGAAACTCAGAACATAGTCTGGGGCGCAGGTGTCCAGGGACATGCCGTGATAAAAACCATGAACACTGAAACAGACAGGGGCGGACGCGTCCTGGTTGAGAATGACTGGAGTAGCAAAGGCCATCCTGAGGTATTCGTAATCGGTGACGCTGCTGTATTCATGAGTGACGGCAAGCCATTACCGGCGGTTGCGCCTGCGGCTACCCAGCCGGCACGATATACCGCGAACATAATCAAGAAGAATATTGCCAAGGAAAATCGGGAGCCATTCAAATACTTCGATAAAGGCAACTTAGCCACAATCGCTCGTTACAAGGCGGTCCTCGAAGTACACGGAATCAAAGCTTCCGGTTTCATCGCCTGGGTCATCTGGATTGTCGTTCACCTTGCAGTACTGGTCGGAGGCAGAAGCCGTTACAAGGTACTCGCCGAATGGATCTGGCACTATGCTGCTAAAGATAATGGCGTTAGGATTATATCAAATAAATAATATTACACATACGCATGCTAAAGGAGGTTAAGTTTCACTAAACCTCCTTTAATATATCCACTTTTCTTTTATACCGAAATATCAGGGGCTGTGATAAACATCGCACTCAGGTCTTTTTTTGCTGTGATATAATACGAGTGAAAAGCAGGCTAACCTGCTCTGGTTTCCAGAACTATATCTGCCCTTTGATTATATTCGGTTACGG
>MGML01000121.1:11714-11820 GCA_001796415.1 Chloroflexi bacterium RBG_13_46_14 | reverse complement strand
CATTGAAAAAGACTGTATTTCTATCATCACTAATCATACTCTCATTGTTGATCATACCGTTAACGGGATGTGATGAGAAGGTTGTAGAAGCTGGCGATTATATCAA
>MGML01000121.1:0-11680 GCA_001796415.1 Chloroflexi bacterium RBG_13_46_14 | reverse complement strand
GATCCGAAAATTGGCGACCAGTTGCAACTTACGCAGTCGAACGGAAGGGTTATAGACGTTCCGGTTGTCGACGTGACTGAAACAACCATAACGGTTGATGCTAATCACAGTCTTGTCGGGAAGGATCTTACCTTCGAAATCGAACTGGTGGATTTAACAAGAGAGAAGTAGTTAGTTACTCTTTCCCCCTCTCCACCATTTCTTCTTCATGTAATCTTTTCCGATCCGGCGCACTTCTTTCGAAGCGGCAAGTGTTAAAACAGGACCGACGAGTCGTATCGGTCGTACTTTAATATTACCGTACAGGTTGCCTTTCAGGATGTTCTCGTCGTCGAAAAACGGTCTGATGCAGACATTGTATCTCGGGTGCAGATTCAGCAAAGCGTTAGCCGGGCCGATAACAGCGAAAAGCATACCTGTGTACGCAGGATCTTCGAGGCCAACAACAAGATCGCCCGATATTTCCTTTATCTTTAGTTGCCTGTATATACCTGCAGTAAGTTCTTTGAATCGCTTGATCAACCCGGCTGCGTTTACTATCCGGGATACAAAATCAACATCAAGTCTAGTTGGTACTCTCTTTTTCTTTGCGGGTATTTTTGTTTTTTTTATCTGTTTCGGTCTTCTTTCCCCAAGGTCTTTTTTTACAATTCCAAACAGCCATGACACGATCAATGAATATTTCTTACTGGATTCGGTATCCACTATCACAATAGTTTGAACCGGTATACACAGGAGCAGGATTAAGATCACAACCAGTCCGACTATAATGTATAATGCCAGCAATTAGTCTTCCCCTTCAGGTTCCTTTTCTTTTCCCTGGTTTCTGTCAATAATCTTTTCGACTACCTTCGGAACCGTATCAGTCACTTTTTCAACGAAAGAAGACAGCCCTCGCTTAACCGGCTCTATTCTGACATTTCCTTCTTTGTCGATCACTACCAGGGCAACAGGTCTGACCCAGGCTCCTCCGCCGGTACCTCCCATCGATCCTTCGCCTTTCTGTTTCGACTCACCTTTACCGGAACCTCCTCCTGCCCCAAAACCGAAGCCGATACTTATGAGAGGAATAATGGTTATTCCCTCGACTGTCATGGGATCGCCGACTACGGTTCTTGTTGTTAAAATTTTTTCAATCTCAGCAAGTGTCGTCTTGGTAATTTCAGATACTACATCCATTCCATAACCTCCGATTATTATTCAGGTGTTCTACATTCATACTAATAGCACTACTAATAAAAAGCAATAAAGTCTGAAAATATATGATATAATCTCGGTATGAAAAAAGAATTAATGGATATTATCGTTTGTCCGGTGTGCAAGAGTGATCTGGAACTAGCGATTACCGATGAAAAAGACGGAGAGATTATCAGTGGGTCGCTTACCTGCCGGAAATGCGAACATACCTACCCGATCGAGGATACCATTCCAAATCTACTGCCGCCTGAAGAGGATACTTAATCAGGGAAGTAAGTAATCCAGGCATCGGGTGATTCCCAAACCTGTATACTTTCGATTATGGCAATCTGCCCATCCAGGTACGGTTTTAGTTCACCGTATATTGTCGACGCTATATTCTCCGAGGATGGGTTTATCGATGTGAAAGGCTCGATATCGTTTAGGCAAGTATGGTCGAACCTTTCCAGTATTTTATCGATACTTTTCTTCAGAATCGTGAAATCAAAAGCCAGACCAGTTTTATCAAGCGCATCAGTTTTCAGATTCGCTACAACTTTATAACGATGACCGTGAAGATTCTCGCATTTCCCCTCGTATTCTCTAAGATAATGAGCCGCGTCGAAGTGCCGTTCAATGGAAACTCTGTACATTATTTACCCTCACCGTCATCTTCCCATTTAAAAACACCCTGCTTCTCGGTCACTTCGTTCAATAATTCCCTGATTGTTTTCCCGGATACGGGATGAACAGCATCCGGAGCGATTTCAGCCAGCGGAACGAGAACGAAAGCCCTTTCTACAAGCCTTGGATGGGGGATGGTTAATTTCTTGAGCTTCATAATTTTATCACCGTAAAGAAGTATATCGATATCGATAGTTCGCGGTGCGTTTATCGTTTTAGCAGGGATTCTTCCCAGTTTCAGTTCAATACCTTTTACCAGAGTGAGTAATTCCTTCGGAGCCAGCAGAGTGTTTACCTGACAGACCAGATTAAGGAACCTGGGCTGATCGGTATTTCCCACAGGATCGGTTTCGTAAACCGAAGACACTTTTTTTAGGTGCATCCTTTGTGATAGAAGGTCAAGAGCCAGGTCCAGATTTTTCTGACGATTTCCAAGGTTCGATCCAAGTCCAAGAAATACCGTTACAGTATCCATATCCAGCCGATCTCCTATTATCAGACAATTATTTAATTTTACCATCATTATATCACAGGGATACGGCCTTTCATTGAGTGTATTGCCTGCAGTATGCGAGTATGATAGCATTGGTTTGATTATTATTACCCGTGTGCCAGGAGTGAGTAATGGATGAGTGTATTTTCTGTAAAATAATTGCTGGAGATATACCTTCGGACGTTCTTTATCGTGACGACGAGGTTATTGCTTTTCGTGACGTAAACCCGGTTGCCCCTACCCATATCCTGATATTACCTGTTGAGCATCTTGTGACTACACTGGACATCCCTGATGACAACGCTTCACTTGCCGGCAAGATGATTCAGACGGCGAACCGGCTGGCAAATCAGGAAGGGATATCTAAAAACGGTTACAGGCTGGTTATCAACTGCGGTAAACTGGGCGGCCAGGTAGTCGGACATCTCCATATGCACCTTATCGGCGGTCGGCAACTCAGCAGTTCTCTCGGTTGAAACAGCAGTTCCCGTTCAGTTTGATCTACGGGTGCCCAGCCATGTCAGCAGTCCCGCGATACTTTTTGCGTCACAGATTTCACCGGAGTGTATAAGTCCCGTAATTTCTTCAGGGTCAATTCTTACCAGGGTTATGCTATCGGTGTCTTCCGCGACCAGCCGGCTTGGTTCCAGTTCCGTAGCAAGGTAAAGGTGGAGATATTCGGTGCAAAATCCCGGCGCCGAGTAAAATCCACCGAGCTTTTCAACCCTGTTCGGAAGATAACCCGTTTCTTCCTGCATTTCACGTCGAACAGCATCAACGGGTTCTTCTTCACCATCGATACCGCCAGCCGGTATCTCCAGCAACTGCTTACCGACTGGCAAGCGGTATTGATTGACCAGGAGAATCTTGCCGTCAGGATCTACAGCCACTATTGCCACGCATTCGCTGTGTTCAACGATATCACGTGTAGTCTTCCGGCCATCAACCGTTTGTATCATGTCTACACGTACGGTAAAGGCGCGGCCTTCGTAAATCAGTTCTGAAGATAAAACCTTCTCTTCAGTCATTTTCCTTTGCGTTATCGATATGAAGAATCATGGCAATTTCATCACAGTTAGGGAATTTCGGACAGCGATAGCACTCACTCCAGACCTTCTGAGGAAGTTCCATTTTATCGATTTCGGTAAAACCAAACCGACTAAAAAATCCCGGTCGGTACGTCAGACAGAACACCGTAGGAATTCCCAGTTCCTTCGCTTCTTCAAGGCAGGCTTTTATCAATAAATTACCAAATCCTTTTCCCTGGTATAATTCGGCAACCGCAACCGACTTAATTTCCGCCAGTTCGGACCAGCATACATGAAGTGCGGCGCAGGCTATTACTTTACTGTCCTCCCTGTAAATGAAGTAATCTCTTATATTTTCATAAATATCGCTTAATGAGCGTGGGAGCATCTCCCCACGGTCAGCAAACAGATTTATTATCCTGTGCATCTGTATGGCATCGTTAATTTTAGCTTTTTCTACCTGTCCCAATCTAGTTCTTTCCTTTCAGCTTACGTTCAAGAGAGCTGTAAAATTTATTCTGAGGGTGTATTCTTAGAAATTTTACTGTATTCAGACTGTGCCGTACCGTAATTTCTATATTATTCGATAGACTTGAATTTATGTGTCCGTCGATACTTATTGTCGCGGAATGATAGGTCATCAAGGTGAGTTTAATTACCGCCGAATCGGGTAATACCAGCGAATATGATGAGCTTAGATGCGGAGCTACCGGCACCAGCAATAATTCTCTGGATTGCGGATACAGGATCGGCCCATGAGCCGCAAGTGAATATCCGGTGCTGCCTGTTGCTGTAGCCACTATAACACCATCGGCTTTGTAGGTAGTCAGGAGTTCTTCATTTATTCTGGCTTCAATGTGAATCACGCGAGCTATAGAACCACGAGCCAGGACTACATCATTGAGTGCATAAAATTTCTGTGATTTTTGCATATCATCTGAGACAATTTCGGCTTCAAGGAGGTACCTTTCGTCTATCCAGCCTTTTCCGTCGATGAGGTCATTCAGGCTGTCTTCAACTTCTTCAACACTCAATTCAGTCATAAAACCTAAATTCCCCAGGTTTATTCCGGTTATAGGAACGGACTCCGGCACGATCGTTTGTACAGCCCTGAGAATAGTACCATCTCCGCCAATTGTCAGAAGCAGGTCAGTACCGTTTACCTGTTTTCGAGCTTCCTCCACTTCCCATGCCGATGATGTCCAGACGTTTATACCCCTCGACTCAATTGATTGCTTGAGTTTTTCCGCTAGAGTCCCTGCAGTTTCTTTTCTCGGATGGTATAGTATCCCTATTATTTTCATTATTACAACTTGATCCTACCTCTCAGTATAACGCTCAATATTGATTCTCGTAAAGTGATGTCATCGTCTGCCTGTTTTTAATTATGAGTATGCGGTGTTCTACGTTTCCCCTTGTCAATAAAGTCTAAAACTGCTATATTTTCATCATTAACTCTATATATTCAGTTTGCTTATTGATTCCTCAAGGTATAATATATAAGAACGTATTCCCATTACGGTCTATTGAGGTGCATTAATATGAGCATAGAACTGGTTCATGTCGGGTTTAATAATGTCATCGTGATGAATAACGTAATTGCTATAGCTTCTCCGAATTCCGCTCCTACAAAAAGGACTGTCCAGGAAAGTAAGTCAAAGGGGTTACTGATAGATCTGACTAATGGTAGGAGAACAAAAGCTGTGATTATAAATGACAGCGGACATGTGATTCTGTCCGCTTTAACTCCTGAGACAATTGTCAGCAGGTATCGGCAGCTGGAACCAAAAACACTGCAGATAGAAGAACCCCAGTTAATTGACTAGGACGTAATGGATAATACGGTCAGCCGTAAGATATCTTTTCTCCCACGTCACAGGAAGCCATCTTTATTTATTCTCTCCGGACCATCCGGAGTAGGAAAAGACGCAGTCTTGCACAGACTCAAAGAAACATCTCTCCCGTTGAAGCACGTGGTTACAATGACCACCAGACCACGCCGCGAAAGAGAACAGGATAATATCGACTATATCTTCGTTTCCAGAGAATATTTCCAGGAACTCATCGACAATGGCGGATTATTGGAATATGCAAACGTTTACGGTAATATGTACGGAGTACCCAGAGTACCGGTAGAAGAAGCCCTGGATAAAGGCCACGACGTGATAGTCAAGGTTGATGTCCAGGGAGCGGATAATATTAAACGGATCATGCCGGACTCTATATCGATATTTCTTATGCCATCTTCCCTTTCAGAACTATCTCAACGTTTAAAACAACGTCGCACAGAATCAGGGAAATCTCTGGAACTCAGAATAAAAACCGCTTCAGAAGAAATGGAGAAACTCTCTGAATTCGATTACGCGGTAATAAACCAGCGAGGTGAAATTGATAAAGCCGTTTCAGAGATAATAGCGATTATTACTGCTGAAAAATGCCGGATTCGCAAATGATTTTTATGGGCAAATTTTTTATTCCAGGTTTCGTATCGTTTTAAAGAACGCCAGAGCAATAAAAGACAGAAAAACCATGCCTATGGCAAGACTTCCTATCGACCACTGAATTCCTATCACTTCTGTCAGGGCTGCAGCCAGGAACGTACTGAAACTCATCAAGCCGAACTGCATCATCATAATGCTCATAACCCTGCCCAGATATGCCGGATCGATATAGTATTGTATGAGTGTACTTCCCAGTGCCATCTGTACCATCTGGCCTAAACCAACAAACGCTATCAATACAAGAGATAGTCCGTAGTCGGTGGAAAATGAAAACCCTGCGAGAGCGATTCCCAGGATGACATTTCCTCCCAGCATCATAAGCCCTCGCTTCTTGTTTGGCAGAGAAGCGAGTACCAGTGAACTTATAATGGATCCGATTCCCGAAACACTCATCAGCCAACCCATACCTTCAGGTCCGACATCAAGCACTTTTTCAGTAAATATGGGGAGTAATTGCTGGAATGGCATGGCAAGTATTGTAATAGCGAGTGTAAATACCAGGATTAGAAGAATGGTTCTTTCACCCCTGAGATACTTAAAACCTTCTTTCATCGACTGTAATGCATTAACAGTCGATTTCGTTACCTTACTGGTAAGTGGCAGGAACCATACGAATACGGTTGATACCAGATACATTACCGTTACGGTAAAATAGACGGCTTCATAGCCGATGTTAGCTATCATCAAGCCAGCGGCCGCGGGAGCGAACAGTCGTAATGTATTCATGCCCATTGTGTTGAGGGAAATAGCGTTCATTAGCTGTTCGCCTTCGACGATTTCAGGCAGAATCGCCTGCCTCGACGGCATCATCAACGCCATAATTATTCCCTGGCAAAATGATGATACGGCAAGAACCCACCATGAACCGGGATTCTCTGAACTCAAATACCCGAAAAGTAAAGTAAAACCAACTCCGCCTGAAACTAATGCCGATGCAAGTTGACCTATAAGCATTACGTATTTTTTCTGCACTCTATCGGCAATAACTCCACCATACAAAGAAAGTATTACCATCGGCACGGCATGAAACAGCGACATGGCACCGAGAATGAGGGCGGAATCGGTAAGCTTGTATATAAGATATGAACGGGCCATCATCTGCATGTTCATGCCGACCATCTGTCCGAGTAAACCGCCAAAATATATCACAAACACACGGTTTTTAAACGAACTGAAAGTCCTGAGATTACGAATTGAGAACCCGGGGCGTTTTTCACCGGGTTGAGGTGGTCCCATGCGACGTCCGCCGCTGAATCCGCTGCCTATCTGACCCAAAATATTTACCCGCTAGAAGAGTTAAAGTAAGAGATTTATTCTCTCCAATGTCACCTAGTTTACACTCAGTAAAATTAAAAATGCAAATATTATGTATATACCTTTACCTCGATGTCGCTTTATGGTGTAGAATAAATTGATAGTATACAAACTACAGATACGGCGGTATTGGGAAATTATGACGAATGAAACCAGCAGAAATAATTCCAGGATAACAATGTTTACCGGCAAAGGAGGGGTAGGAAAAACTACCTGCGCTGCCGCTACAGCACTTCATTATTCAAATATGGGAAACAAAACCCTGGCGATATCGACGGACACTACTCCTTCCCTGTCGCATATTTATGAATTAAAAGGCAAATCCAAACCTGCCCGCGTAACGGATTCCCTGTTTGTAAACGAACTCGGCCATGTTGAAGTAAAAGAAATGTGGGACAGGAAATTTGGCAGGGATGTATATGGTGTTTTTTCGTCCTTCGTCGATATAGAATATCCCGAATTCGTTGAATTCATGACTTCCGTACTCCCGGGTCTTAGCGATGAGTTTATGGTCGATTATATAAGAGAACTTCCCCTGAATGGTGAATATAATGCTGTAGTATGGGACACTGCACCACTCGGTCAGACACTTGCCCTTCTTGAAACCCCGGCTCTTCTCAGTGAACATCTGAAAATGGCTCCCAGGATATACTCCAAACTTAAAGTTGGACGCACGACACGGGAACCCATTCTTGATATCCTCAAGCGCTGGGAAAAACTCTCAGAAATCAACATGGATTTTTTAAAAAATATCGTGGATTTCACACTCGTGACTATACCAGAAGCTCTCGCAGTCGAACAATTGGAGGATATATTCAGTGAACTGGAAGAATATGGTCTCGTTGTCAAGAGGATAATCATTAATAACGTTGCACGGAATGATAAATCCACATTTATGTCAACAAAACATAATCAGCAGCAGGAATATTTAAGGAGAATACACACTACTTATTCCAACATGGAGATCGTTGAATTACCAATGTTTCCCTATGAAATAAAGGGACTGGAAAGACTGCGTGAAATTGAAGAGATATTATTCAGCAAAAGCTGACCGTTATATTTGTCATAGTTTTTAATCTTTTGTAATAAATACCTGATCCATGGAGAGTATTATGCCATATTATTTCGCCTATGCGTCGAACCTTAACACGAAACAGATGAAGGAGAGATGCCCTGAAAGTAAACCACTCTACAAAGCGACCCTGCCTAATTACAAGCTGATTTTCGCTGACTGGTCAAGACAGTTAAGAGGCGGAAAAGCAACTATCGTTCTTTTCAGGGGAGAAAAAGTCCTTGGTGCTGTTTATGAGGTATCCGATCAGTGCATGAACCGTCTGGATAAATATGAAACATCATACAACCGTACAAAAGTAAACGTATTCGACGAAGACGGGGAAGCGGTGGAAGCAATCACCTATATCAAGAGTGGACAGCCGAAGGAAGATAAACCTTCACAGGAATACCTGCTCACTATACAACAAGGATATAAAGATTGGCGAATCATCTGATAGATCATCGAGTATTCCCCTCTATCTTGATAAAAAAATCTTGACGACTAATCAAGGCTGGAGTACAATAAAAATTAGCAGTCAATGCCCCGGATTGCTAAGTCTTTCCGTGGTTTTCTGGAGGTGATAGGGTTGCCCATATACGAGTATGAATGTTCAGAGTGCTCATCGAGATTTGAACTGCGGAGAAGTTTCAGTGATGAGAGCGAAGTGTTTTGTCCTGAATGCAAGTGCGCCGCGACACGTATATTTTCACCCGTTCCCATTATATTCAAGGGATCGGGTTTCTATGTAACCGATCACAGGGGTAATCACGGTCATTCGACACCGGCAGCAACCAGTGAAGAGCCGAAACCATACGAATCGAAAGATGCGACGACTGCGAATACAACCTCTGACGATTAACAAATAGTGTAATATAGTTTATAATACCAAAATTATACCAGGGGGTTTAGCGTGACAACCGAAGAGAAGAAAACTTCCGGTTTTAAAGACAAGGAAATTACTTTCACGTGTAATAATTGCAAGAAGACCAAACCTTTCAATGATATGGTGGTTGTCACCAGGTATTTCCCCGCTATAGTCATCTGCAGAGACTGCGAAAAAGGTCTCCGTTAAGACAACACGTTCACACCACTATCCTTTATTCACCTGTTTCCAGCCTGGCAGCCAGGCGGGGAGGTAATCCGGATTCCATTATCCTGTCCTGTGTCAGTCTCATATCATAGGGCACTCGCCTTAAGCGTACTACCCTTGTCTGATTATCATAAATAGCGTAACTTGCTTCAGGATTTCCATCCCTTGGCTGCCCAACTGCGCCCGGATTGATAATCAGCCGCGTATTACCGGTTATCAGCTTTATGGTCGGCAGAAACCTGTTTACCGTGCAGTTATTCTTTTCGTCAAGGCTGTATGCCTGTGGCACATGAGTATGTCCGATAAGGCAATATTTCGTTCTGAAACAATCGAAATTTTGTCTGGCAACACTTACCGATAATATATACTCCATGATCGGTTCTCTCGGGCTTCCATGTACCAGTAAAAAATCATCGTCTTCAATACGTTCGGGCAGGTTTTTAAGGTAAGTGATGTCGCCGTTACTCAGCTTTTCGATGGTCCACTCGACCGCTTCGGCCGCATTCGGGTTAAAACCAGATAAGTCCAGCATACCGATCACTGCCCGGTCGTGATTGCCGGCAACACAGATATGATCGGTTTTCCTGAGAAGTTCTATGCATTCGTGCGGATCAGGTCCATATCCAACGATATCTCCCAGGCACCAGATTTTATCTACTCTTTCCTGTGTCTGTATATCATCGAGGACAGCCTGGAAAGCGGTCAGATTGGAATGAATATCCGCGATTATCGCGTAACGCATTATTACTTCAGATGATCCAGCAGTTTATTGAAAGATATGGTTTCCTGGCTGGCGTTCGTCATATTACGCAGCACTGCCGTACCATTCCTGACTTCCTCATCACCCAGGATTACCGTGTACGAAACACCAAGTGTGTTCGCCTGCTTTAACTGAGCTTTCAAACTTTTTCCGCTTGCAGCATTTACAACGGAAATTCCGTCCTTTCGCAGGATCGAAGTCAGGCGAACAGCCTGCACCTTTGCTTCATCACCAATATAGGCAACGAGAACCTTCGGTGAAGGCAGCGGAGGTACTTCGATACCCTGTTTCTTCATATTAATGATTATTCGCTCTATACCGGTGGCGAAGCCAACCCCAGGAGCCGGTTTTCCGCCAAGCTCCTCGATCAGGTAATCATAGCGTCCACCACCGCCGATTGTAGCCTGAGCCCGGTCGTCTTCCGGCTGCACTTCGAATACTGTCCTGCTGTAATAATCCAGCCCCCTAACGAGACGGTGATTCAGTTCATAAGGCAGTTCGAGCAGGCGAAGGTATTTCTCCACCTGTTCAAGGTGTTCCCTGCATTCTTCACACAGATAATCCGCATTCCTGGGGGCTGAATCGGCAAGGTTCTGACACTGTGTCTGTTTACAGTCCAGCAGTCTTAATGGATTATTTACCAGACGAATTTTACAGTCGGAACACAGTATGTTCTCATTTCCCGAGTAATGTCCGACGAGTGCTTCAAGGTATGAAGGTCGGCATTTCCGGCAGCCAATACTGTTCATCTGGGTGGACAGGTTATTCAGTCCTGCTTCCTTGTACAACCGCCAGGCTATCTCGATTATCTCCGCATCCAGTGCCGGATCGGCATCACCAATAGCTTCGCACCCGAACTGGTGGTGCTGTCGCATTCTACCGGCCTGAGGGCGATCGTAACGGAATATTGATGCCAGGTAGTACATCTTGACCGGCTGCGGTTTGTTCTGAAGCCCATGTTGAATATAAGCCCGGCACACCGAGGGTGTTCCTTCCGGCTTGAGACTCAGAGTGTTCCCTCCCCGGTCCTCGAATGTATACATCTCCTTCTGGACGATATCCGTATATTCACCGGTACTGCGGGTATACAGGCTCGAATCCTCGAATCCTGGTGTCTCGATACGTTCATATCCGTATAAACGGGTAATTTCCACTATCTTCTTTTCCAGAAAAAACCAGTAATCCTGGTCTTCAGGTAAAATATCGGCCGTTCCACGGGGCGACTGGTACAATCTACTCTCCTGATAGTATCGTTTTACACGCTTAGAATACAGGATTAGTCCCTCCCTTGTAAAGGCATCCAAGTGTCATATCTGCTCTTACTGTCATTTTTTACGAAGTCGGAAATATATAAAATGAATTAACTCGATTTCCATCAGGCAGGGATAATCATAAAAACCTTGCTTATCCGAATCCTGTCAGGCATTCCCGTCCGCCGCGGTGGAGTGGGAATCTATATATAAACCGATCCGATTTTAGTTAGTCTGGACAAACATCAAACCTTGCCTAACCAGACCATATTTGATAAACTGACTAAGTACGCGGGCCGTTAGCTCAGTTGGTAGAGCACCTGACTTTTA
>MGML01000120.1 GCA_001796415.1 Chloroflexi bacterium RBG_13_46_14 | reverse complement strand
GGTTTTCCTGTTCAGCCTGTTTCCGGGCTTGGGCAAGGTAACTGGCTGTCCGGTCGACGCCGGTCACGCTGAAGCTCCGGCGTGCCAGTTCGAGTGAACATCGGCCGATCCCGCAACAGAGATCCAGGACAGATGCTCCCGGCTGCAATTCCGCCAGGGTGATTACCTTATTCATCTCCTCCTTCGCGGCGGCGATCTTTCCAGGGTTGAACATGATGGGACCCCATGTTTCCCAGAACGAGTCATCCTCGTGCCAGGGTATTGTCTTATCCATATTTTTTCTCCATAGTTTTTATTTGTTTATTATCCAGACCATTTCCTGGTTAATCGATTCGAGCGGCTTGTACTCGAATCCTCCATAGACCTGCCAGGATGAGAATCCGGCCAGTCTGAGAAGCAGTTCGAATTCACGTTTATAGATATAGGCAAGCTCCGATTTGAATTCCGATACTACCTTTCCATCCTGTTTCCAGGTGAATTTGGAAACGATCACCTGGTCGGGTTCATTAACGAAATCCGACCAGGTAATCAACTCCATTCCTTCAACCGGATTTGCCATTTCCTTGTTTCTTTCTTTTCCATAGTTTGCAGCCATGACTTCTCGGTGGGGATAGAAGAAATTTATTACCAGCCTGCCGCCTTCATCAAAGTGGTTGCGGCAGCATTTCAACGTGGAAAGCTGGTCGTCGATGGTGATGTTGTGCAGAAACGATCGTGCCGGAATGATGATCATCTCGAAGGTCTCGTCAAGGTTGAAATTCCTCATATCGGCCTGAGATACCTTTGCTTCCTGATGCCTTTCTTCCGCTTTTTTCTTAAGTTTGTCCAGCATTTTCTCCGAGAGATCGATGCCGTAAATATCAACACCGGCCTTGAGTAGCTCAAGGTAGATCCTGCCGCTGCCGCAGGCAATCTCAAGGACCTTGCCTTTGATATCTTTTGTGATGTTCTTGTAGAAGGGGATATCACCGAAATGATGTCCGAACGTAAGGTCGTAATACTCCGGATCGTAGCCTTCGAATCTTTCTTTATTGTCGTTAACCATATACATCTCCTTTAGTTATTCTTTCCTAAAATAAGAAAAGCCCGGGGTTTTCACCTCCCGGGCTCAGTCGTTTCTTTTCAATTCGATTTTATTCTAGGTCAGATAATAAAACCGGAAACGCGCCATGCCCGGCGAGGTACCCTTGCCTGTAATAACGATGACGGTATGAGGCTGTGCGTTCCGGTAATATTTATTCATTTTCGATAATTATTTACCCTTGATTATGATGGTTGAGTTATATGACGGCTATCGAGGAGTGTCAATATAGTAAACAGCACAGTGTGAGGGACGAGGGAAGGAAATTAATAAGGAGACGTTTCAGGCAGAAAAAGCAGGCGAATTCGGCAGGAATATGATACACTTTCAGGTAAATAGATCAATAAGAGTGAGTCACATGGAAATTCCGGTATCCAGATGGTACAAGGTTATCGAGCAACGAAGATCACGCAGGCGGTATGACGAGCGGCTTCCCAAAGATAATCACCTGAAACGTATAAAGTCTGTCTGTGAAAATTTCCGTCCTTTCGAGAGTGCACGTTCCGTGTTCGTCCAGGAGCCACCGGATAACGTTTTCAAGGGAATTGTCGGAGCTTATGGCACGATCAAAGGAGCCAAATCGTTTATTGCCTTTATCGGCAACGCCAGGCATCGAGCAGTTGAGGAACAGCTAGGATATATGGGAGAGGGTATCGTTCTGGATGCGGAAGCGACCGGTCTGAACACATGCTGGGTCGGGGGGACGTTCAAGAGAGAGCTTGTCGATTCACTCGTCGACCTCCGGAAAAATGAAAAGGTATATGCGATAACACCGGTGGGGTACGCGCAGAAAAGGTTGAATTTCGAGGAGAGAGTACTGTCAGGTTTCGGCCTGATGCACAGGCGAAAATCTCTTTCCGAGACGACCAGAGGTATAAAGAAGTCACAGTGGCCGAAGTGGATGAAACTGTCTCTTGAGGCTGCCAGGATCGCTCCGTCCGCCGTGAACAGGCAGCCGTGGCTGTTTCTCCTGGACGAAAACTCTATTACGGTAGCCGTGAACGATAAAAAACTGAGGCGAGAATCCACAATGCCGAAGCGCTTATGCTGCGGTATTGCCATGCTTCATATAGACGTAGCTGCCAGGAATTTCGGTGTTACGGGAAAATGGGAGTTCCTGAATCCTCCAGGTGTCGCCCGTTTCAGCGTTCATTAACTTTTCCTGGTAGTATACCGGAGGTCCGGCATAGGGGATTATTCTAGTCCTGTTTTGTCATTCCTGCCTCCGCTGGGATCCAGAAAAATCTAACGGAAAACGACGTGCGCAGGTATTGCGAAAATATCAACCGAATGTCATTACGAATGACAGCCGGTCTGTAATATCAGCAATAAAAGAGGGCAGGTTAAATAATCTGCCTTCTTTACTTTGCTAAAAACAACTAGCGCCAGTTATCGATACTGAAAGCGGCATCGACTGCCGGTGTGCGGCCGCCGCCCCAGAGAGATATTTCCTCACCATTACCAGTAACAATGATACAGGCCTGGTATGGGCTATCCATTGCCGGAACCATCTCGTCATCGGATAACTCTTTCCAGGGCTTGCCCGATACTCGCTCAATACCTTTCCAGGCATTGGTCCAGACATCCGGCCACGAGTGAGTACGGTACTCTCCAACGGTCATAAAACTCTTCTGGTACAACCACTCGTAGACGTCGTCCTTGGACTTGAATCCGCATTCATAGAGGTGATAAGCCATTTCGGGAAGCATCAGGAAGGTGATACCTCCCTCGCTACCTCTCCAGAAACTGGGCAACAGGTACTCGATCCAGTTCTTCGGACCGGGTACGCCCTTCACTCCGAGTCGCCTTGCGATACCACCATGAGGGCTCTTCTGGAAGGCACGATAACCGCCGGGAGAGAACTGAGAGCCCTGCCATCCCTGACCCTGACCGCCGCCAATGTGAACGATGACACTCTCGTCATTCTTAAAATCATACTCTTCATTGAGGCCTTTCCATCCGGGTGGTAAAGCATCGGCATTCTCGGGGATACAGTTGTTCATACCAGTTCCCTGGACACCGCAATTCGTAACCGCGGGGATATTCCCGCCAAGGTTTCTCCACATCAGGTCGGCTGCCCGACCGAGAGCCCTGTTCGAACGGTTACCGGGTCCGAGGACATTCACATCGAAATTCATTCCGACTTCCCTGGCAATAGGACCGCTGATCACGTATTGCATACCCCCGCGTCCGTCACCGCATCCGCCGCCTGCTTCAGCCATTGCCAGCAGAATGGGCATGTGCCTGGGTTCGCATCCAGCCATTACGCCGATGGTGGCTATCTTCTCGACCGTCGCTTTTCTTGCCATGGGCAGGAACGTACATGGGTCACCCTTCTTACCGGTTCGTCCCATCTGGGTATGCCGGACATCGACAACATGATCGGTCTGGAAGGTAAGTATCTCATCGGGTTTGTGACTGGTTCCTTTCAGCATAGCAGCAACTCTTTCCTCGGTGGGGACGACTATCGGAAGGCCATCGCCATACTTACAAACAGGAGAGTTCTGGATCTGCGGGATTATTTCTTCCTGCATATAGAACTCTTCAGCTTCCTCAAGAGTTCCCTCGAACAGAATCCTGGGATCGGGAGTTTCCCATATTCCGCCTTCCTGTTCTTTGGCGGTTAAAGGTCGCACAAGGGCATCCATCATCGGTTCCAAGATTCTTTCCACATTCTCGGGACCGGGTAACGTAGTGTATCATAAAGAGACTAAGTCTATCAACTTAGTCTACTACTATTATTATCATTTATGTCTTGTATACTTAGAACACAAAATTCAAGATATTGTTCTTTTGATTTAGAAATTTCGGGAAGGAAATTGACCTATTCAGGGGATGCGTAGTTTGCAGTACGGTTGAAGACGCGGTTGATAAGTTCTATAGTTCCCCAGACCTTGCGCCTGATTCCACCACCTTCACTGCCAATCCACTCGTAGAATTTCTCTTTCGGGATATTTCTGGCCTCTTCGATGGTGAGACCTCTCGTCAGTTCACACAAGGCTTCGATAACCACATTAGCGGTAGGATCACAGCTGCACAGATACCGTATATCATCGATGATACCGTCTTTGACCCTGACGTACACGTTGATATAATCGCTCTCGCCCTTACCGCAGATGTGTATACCCTCCGCTTTCGAATCGATAAAGTAGCTTGGTTTTTCAAAAGAACCGGCATTTTTAAAGCCTTCTCTCATCAATTCCTTGTATTTTTCGGCTACTATTTCATCCATTACGAGACCTGCTCCATATAGTTCTGTGTTTGTTATTAAATGTAAAAACGTTCTCTGAAAACTTCATCCAGGGTTTCCAGGAATATATCGCACTCTTCAATAGTATTATAAAAGTAAAAAGAAGCCCTGTACATCATTCGCTGATTACTCGGTAACTGTGGACCCGACCATCCCTGGCCGAACACTTTATTGAGATAGGAATGAACGCAGAACTGGCCGTCCCTTATCATCACATTCCTTTTCTCACTCAGTTCCTCGGCTATCCCGTTGGCGTTCGGCCGCTTGATTTCGAAAGAGAGTATTCCGCTTCTTTTAGCCGGATCCCTCGGCCCCAGTATATTGAACCAGCCAAGATCACCGTAGCGTTCCAGAAGCTTCTCCGACAGGTATGTGTTAAGTAGTTTTTCCTGTGCCCTGATATTATCCATACCTACTTCTAACAGGTACTCCGCAGCTGCTCCAGCGGCTATCTGGCCGGGATAGTCCTGCAAACCGACTTCGAACCTCTCCGGCGGCATAAGAAGATTGTATTCTTCATAAGTAGTGTCGATAATCGTATCGCCGCCAAGCATGGTTGGTAATACCACGTCTTCGGTCTCATTTTCTTCAAGGACTTCTTTTCCCAGGTATTCGGCCTTCCCGTAAAAAACTCCGACACCTCTCGGCCCGCACATTTTATGCATGGAAAATACCAGGAAATCTACATCCAGATCTTTAACGTCAACAGCCTGGTGGGGTACAGTCTGGGCGCCATCAAGCAGGACTTTCGCACCATAGCGATGAGCTAAACCGATAATCTCTTTAGCAGGAAGGGTATAACCGGTGAGATTCGACGTATATCCCATACTGACCAGTCTGACCCGGTTATTCTTCAGATTATCCTCAAACATATCCAGGTCGATCTCGCTGTCTTCTGTAGAATCTATGGGTATCGCCTTAATGATCCCTTTCTTCTGCAAACGAAGCCAGGGAATCAGGTTCGAATTATGTTCTTTATCGGTATGAAGGACAACATCACCCGGTTTGAACTGCGTCCCGAGTGCCACGATGTTAACACCGTGGCTGGAATTCAAGGTAAAAATGATTTCCTTATGAGAATCGGCATTGATGAAATCTTTTATTATATGCCGCGAACCCTTCATTCCCCTGTCAGGATTGCCGTCGATACGATCGGTTACTTCCTGGGCAAACCAGTGCCTGCTCCTGCCTTCACCGCATGCGGGAAAATTATTATAGTACTCGTTAAACGCTTCTATTACCCGGCTTGGGACAAGTGTGTTGCAGGCATTATCGAAATAGACAGGCGGGGCTCCGTTCTGGAGGTTTTTTAAAGATGGAAAATCCTTCCGAACCCATTCGAGAGAATGATCGCTGGTCAATGATGTCTCCTTCCTGCATGTATTATACTGAATCTGGTATACAATCGTCCAATGAAAACACTATAATAACTATTATATTTATCAACTTTATGGGAGTACCGGTAAAGTACAGGCTTTTTTTATCATACCTCTTTACCGTATTTCTATTAAATTGACAAATATTTCAAATATACCTGAAAATTATCATCACTAATAAAGACAGGAGTTGCTAAATGGCTGAAAAGGACAGAATTTACAAGTGTCTCAACCCGGTAGGAATGCAGTTACCCGTCAAGACATTTCCCCTGGCACCGCGTCTTGACACACTCGACGGCAAGGAAATCTATATCAGCATTACCGGCGAACCGGATATCACGATTCCGCTGGAGAAAAAACTGAAGAGTGATTATCCGAACGTCGACTGGAAGGTCAAGAAGACCTACGGTATCGTACCGGTCGAAATATCGGAAGAAGAAATGAAAACGGCCGACGGTCTGATACAGGCGATATGCTGGTGAAGCGGCGCCGTCTGGAGGCAGTTGCCTTATCTGGCCAAGCTTGAAAAAGCAGGTATTCCGACTGTAGTGGTCGACCTCGAAGACCAGGAACAGATGGTCAAACAGGAAGCGCTGGTAAGCGGCGTACCCAAGATTCGCTATCTGCACGCGTCACGAATGCTTCCCGGTCCCGATGACGTGGACAACTGGATTGAACCTATGCTCGAAGCTCTCACACGACCTTTGACCGACAAGGAAAAAGAGAGTGGTTTGTACACTATCCCTCAGCAAAGAATAATATACGAGGGCACGCTCGAGGAAGCTCAGGACTTCTACCAGCAGACCGAGTGGATCCCATTACCTGTACAAGCCCCGATAGCGAAATATACGGACGGCTTCCCGATAATAATTCCCACCGAGGAAAAAGTAGCCTGGATGCTGACCGGAACCAGCCACAAGCCGGACGAAATAATCACCCACCAGACCAACAGGCTGGCAACCCAGGGAGAAGCGACCAGCGGAGGCCGGCTGGAGATAAAGAAAGGCGATGTCGTCAGATTCCAGCCATTAAAACGTACGGCGACTGTGGAACAGGTCGCGGTCAATGCCGTCATGGCAGGATGCAGACCGGAACACCTGCCGATAGTGCTTGCGATTGCCCAGTCGGGGACTCCCATCAGCACGACCAATTTCCCCAGCCAGGCAGTCTGCGTTTCCGGATCGATCGTTAAGGAAATAGGCATGAACACCGGCTGCGGCATGTTCGGACCGGGCAGCGTCGCGAATTCACCGATCGGACGTGCTTATCAACTAATGGCGATCAATCTTGGAGGAGCGGTACCGGGAGTAAATAGGATGGGCTGCCTGGGAAGTCCACTGAACAATGGCGGCGTTGCCTACGCGGAGAACGCTGATGGTCTTCCTTCGGGATGGAAAGGTCTTAACGAGGAGTTCGGGTATAAAAAGGACGAAAATATCGTCATGGTCCAGATGATAACCGGCGGAATACTCGGTTCCCAGTTCTCACCCGGCGGGTATCGAGCCCTGCAAAAAAGCGGTCACGGCGGAATAGCGCGGAAATTCGATGTGAAAGGGACTCCCGGACCGCACAACTGGCTGGATTACCTGGTACCCGAGTTATTTGCAGGTCGCGAAGGGGCCTGGACGATAGTAATGGTTCCTGAAATGGCGCAGCACTTAGTGGACCTGGGATTCAAGTCCAAGGACGATGTATACAAATACCTATGGGAGAAAGGCTTCGAACCTCTCAAGAAATACAGGGGACGTTCCTGGCCAGATTTCCGGAGAAACGGCTGGACGGGTATAGAAAAAACATCCGGCAAACCATGGAAGGAACTCCCCGACGACTATATGGTTCCAGCAGCGGGGGATGATCCGAACGAATTCTGTATCGTCATTGGCGGCGGCCAGGAAGAAGCCTGTGTCCAGCTTGCCGGTGACCGCGGCAATGCCTTCAGTATAGATGCCTGGAAGTAGAACCTGTCATA
>MGML01000119.1 GCA_001796415.1 Chloroflexi bacterium RBG_13_46_14 | reverse complement strand
ATTATCCGTCCCTGGGTATAGGAGTGGATATAGGTCCGTTAAGCCCGAACGCGGTCTGGCCTGTTCCCGGTTCACCTGAAGAAGAATCGTTACCAACAACTATGACGGTTTACGGTAAACCTCGCAATAATCGTCCAAGACCGGGAACCGGTAAAAGAGTAAACGTCAACAGGATAATAGAAAACATCCAGATGGGTTCACTGGTGATAGAGTGTATTCTCGGTCGCCCAAAAGGTGACGGTTTCAACGATGATTTCTTCAAAGACTGCGGCGAAGGGATAAGTCACGTTTGTTACAATGTTCCCGACCCTGAGAAAGAGACTTCTCTGCTGGTTGAGAAAGGTACTGATATTGTTATGAGCCTGGAACAGGAAGGGAAAATAGTCGAGAATTACCTGGAAACCGGGAAATACGGCAAGATATGGCTTTCTTTCAGGCCTCCGGCTGGAAAGCAGCACAAAACCTGGCAGGCGCACAACCGGGCGCATCCCATGGTAAACGACTGGAAATTTCTTGGCATGGGCGTAGCGACCAGAGACCTTGATAAGGCAGTGGAATACTATCAATCGCTGGGAATAGCCGAGGTTTATCCCGAAGTGATGATCGACAGCGCTTCGTTACCCGGGTTCGCGGTACAGGCAAGAACCAGGAAGGCAATGGTAGGAACGATAGGTTACGAATTCGTCCAGCCGCTTGAAGGAGAGACTGCCTACGGAGAATGTCTGACCGGGAGGGGTGAAGGTGTTTACAGCCTTGATTTTTCAGTAGAGGACCTTGAAAAAGAGACGTCAAGGCTGGAGTATAAAGGAGTCGAAGTAGTTCTGAGCGGGGAACTTGAAAGCGGTGACGCTTTCGCCTATTTCGATACGCGCAAGGTAGGTAATCTGATGATAAAGCTGGTACAGGCAGGAAAATAATAATACCTGCATACACATCAGAAAAAAATAAAGGCGGACAATCGTCCGCCTTTATTTCACTTCATATCAGACTTAGTATCCCATAGAAGCTTTCATATCTTCATCGATCCAGAAGTACTTATACAGGTCTTCCGTATTTGCCCAGCCTCCCCAGCTTACACCGTGGAAATTCTGCAGCCAGGGCCACCACATATTAAACGAGTATCTTGCCGGGAACCAGATACCCCAGGCTGAAGCCAGTTCGTAGACACCGGCTTCTTTCATGGTCTTGAAATATTTATCCGGGTTCTTTGCCATGTCCGCGCCGATAACTTTGCCAACTTCTTCGTAATACGGGTCGTCGATGTAGGCTACGTTGGAGTACATACCTGTCTTGGTACAGAGTTGTTCGAAAGGAGCCCAGAGTCCGACAAGAGGAGCATAAATCATCTCCTCATGCCCTCTTCCTGCCCACAGTCCGAAGAAAGCACCGCCTTCCATTGTCTGGATTTCCATGTTGATTCCGACCGCTTCAAGGTAGGCTTTCAGCATCGATACTTCGTCGGCGGCAGTTGAACTGCAAGCGATCGTTGTTTTAAATCCATCAGGATAACCTGCCTCAGTTAATAATTCCTTGGCTCTTTCCGGATCATACTCGTAGAGCATTTTAACTTCTTCGGGCATCTCCTCCAGTGGAGTATAGAATTTTTCAAAACTTGGGATATAGGGGTAGCCTACGAGCACTCCCTGGCCTTTGAGGTAGTCGTTAAGTATTTCCTCCTGGTTGATCGCCAGGTTCATTGCCTGTCGTACCCTCAGGTCATAGAAGGGAAGCTCGGGTTTATCAATTCTCATACCGGCTACACTGGCGTTGCCCAGCCTCTTATGATACAGCACATCCGGACACCGTTTCATCACGTCTTCGGCTTCCTCGATGTTGGCCGAGCCGAAACCCCTCATTACATCAATCTGACCTGTTCGGAAGGATGCCAGGAGTGATGACCTGTCTGGAATAATCAATAGTTTCAAGGTGTCGATATAGGGTAATCGATATTTCGGATTCAGCGGATCGAACTCGAAGTAATTCGGATGCTTGGTATACGTAATCGAACTGCCGACAACATAATCACTCAATACAAACGGTCCTGAGCCGACAACTTCCGACCAGTCCTGCCATCCGTCACCTTCTGTCCAGCATTCAGGCGGGTTGGTATAAAGATTATCTCCGATTTCCAGCAGCATGATTGCCTGGGCGCCTGCCGGAACCTTTACTTCAACAGTATATTTATCAAGTGCCTGCCATGATGTCGGTCTTCTTGAGTTGCCCGGCGGGTAGGACATCGCCTGCCAGCAACCTTCGTAATTGAACTGGTAATCGATATTCCAGACAACATCTTCGGCAGTCAATTCGCGGCCATTTGCCGGTGTCCTGTCCTGGTAGTGAATTCCTTCTCGAATATTGTAGATAATGGTCTTATCATCGGGCAGTTCCCAGTTTTCACATAGCTCTCCTGAGAGTAATGAGATATCGCCAAGAAAGCCCCAATCCATGGCAGTCTCTCCGGTGCCGGCGGGACCTTTTTCCCAGTCTCCCTGGATAAGTTCGTTACTGGTGTACTGCATATGCCCTACACGGATTGCCTGGGCAGTAGTAGGGTCAATAGGGCTGATATCACCCCCGGTTGATATAATGGTACCGCCTATCTTGGGCGTTTCCGGAGATACTCCTGTTTCCTCTTCCTCTTCTTTTTCTTCTTCACCTCCGCCGCATGATGATATTATCAACGTTAATACCATCAAGCAGCTCACGAGTAACCATACAACTTTTTTTATCATAAATAGTAAACCTCCTCATTCAGCACAGCGGATCGAAATCCGATTGGTTGGTTTTTTACAACATTTCAGGTTCATCGATTACGATGAACTGGATCTCCAGACTCCATAGGCATCACCTCCTCGTGTTTCGGGTAGCTCAGCCTGATAAAACAAATGATAAGCCGTTATGGAAATAATAAATGGCACTAAAAACCGCTGTCACCTCAGGCGATTTCATGTGCCGATTATTCATCATATACAGCTCTCAAAGTAGATTCCAGATGGCTACAGTGTAGTCATTCCAAAGCTATTTGTCAATAATACCGGAATCTTTGAGTTCGTTGGTAATCCTCGCATCGAACTGGTTTCAAACCAAAGATGATAATCCAATCGTTATAGGGAAGACTTAAGTTTTAAAATAACAGGATAATGTGAAAATTATGATACGGAATTTGGTAAAATTTCTAAAAATACTACAGACTTGACACAATTTATGGGTTTCGATTATGATTTAACTGATGAATTGAAGGAACTTTCCTCGACGATTCATTAAGATGCCGGCTTGACGATAGAGTCATATAATGAACTCTAGTCGGAAAGCTGACTGAAGCGGACGTATGGTTGGTATTTAAGCGTTTATGAGCTGCGGAGATCCAGCACCCGCTTCTCCCGGTCGGGTTTGTTGTGTAGTTCCATAACACAGAAATCCCGGCCATTTTCATTTCCATCTCATTTTCGGTATATCTACTCCGTATTTTCTTGACAAGGCTTGTATTCCCGATTAAAGTGTCTAAGCAGGTTTCACTGTGATGACCTTTAAAGCTGAAAGGGGATACTTATGGTCGGGAAATCGGAAACAGTCGCTGAAACCGTATCAGGTAAAGTAGAGGGAACGTACCTCGAGGGCTTGTATACATTCAAGGGAGTCCCTTACGCGGCACCGCCGGTCGGCAGTCTTCGATGGATGCCTCCGCAACCACCTGTATCATGGAACGGCATTCGCCCTGCTACAGAGTTTAGCCCCATCGCTCCTCAGACAATATTACCCAACCCGGCACTCGATATGATACGTATCCCGCAGCGGCAGTCCGAGGGCTGCCTCTATTTGAATATCTGGAGTCCGGGGCTCGATGACGCGCGCAGGCCGGTAATGGTATGGATACATGGTGGAGCCTTCAATATGGGTTCCGGGTCGGAACCTCTCTCGGACGGAGTGAAGCTGGCGTCGCGCGGAGATGTGGTTGTTGTCAGCATAAATTATCGCCTTGGACTGTTGGGTTTCCTCAACCTGGATGAGATTACCGGCGGCAGAATACCTTCTTCCGGTAATGAGGGTTTGCTCGATCAGGTTGCCGCTTTACGCTGGGTCCGTGATAACATTTCAGTGTTCGGGGGTGACCCTGATAACGTGACGGTGTTCGGTGAATCAGCGGGTGCAATGAGTATCGGTTGTCTCCTGGCGATGCCGGAAGCGCGGGGACTTTTTCATAAAGCGATTCTCCAGAGCGGTGTCGGGAGTACCGTTTCTCTACTGGATGCCGGGATTATGCTTTCCGGTAAACTCCTCGAATATTTCGGTCTGAAACCGGAGGATACCGACGCTATGCTGAACCTGTCGGTTGATGAGCTTCTCGAAGCAAACCAGGAACTGAAAAGACAGTTCGCGCGAAAAGAGGAAGAAGAGATGCGGATCACGGTAACCGCGCCGGTTATCGACGGAAAAATCATTCCGGATATACCTTATGAACTGATCAAGAAAGGTGCAGGCGCAGGGGTACAAATTATTGCCGGAACGAACCTGGAGGAGTGGACACTTCTCTGTATGATGGATACCAGACTGCCGGATTTAAACGAGACAGGTCTTCTCAGACGACTTGATTACTACCTGCCGTCAGAATACGCATACGGACTGGTCGAAGCCTATCGGGCTGCCCGGTCAGCGCGAGGAATGTGCACCAGCGCTCCTGAAATATTCAAAGCAATACAGACCGACCGGATGTTCCGGATGCCCTGTCTGAAGGTAGTGGATGCCCAGACACGGCATAATCCGTCTACCTATAATTACCTGTTTACCTGGAAGTCTCCGGCTCTTGGCGGAACGCTGGGCGCCTGTCATTCACTGGATATCGGCTTTGTTTTCGGGACGTATGTCCCTGAGTTTCACGGATCCGGTCCGGCCACCGAGAGGCTTTCGACTAATATGCAGGATGCCTGGCTGGCATTTGCGCGGACCGGAGATCCGTCCTGTGAAAGCCTCGGCGCATGGCTGCCCTACGGTCAGAACAGGACGACAATGGTTTTCGGAGAAGAATCACGACTGGAAGATGCACCATATGACGAGGAACGCCGGGCCTGGGATGAGATACCTGACTTCTTTACCGGTGAAATCCGGGTAGAAGAAGCAATAGATGAAAACACAGGAGGAGCATGAAAAACAAATATTATCTTCGTTCATAACAAGGTTGAAAAGAGCTGACTTTTTGTAAGGAGTACATTATGGCTGAATCAAAGTACGGACACCTGGTGCACAGCACGGAACTCA
>MGML01000118.1:8986-12888 GCA_001796415.1 Chloroflexi bacterium RBG_13_46_14 | reverse complement strand
GCCTTCCACTCTCTCATGGACACCGTACGGGCAGGTGCCAGCGCATGTTCCGCAGTTGATACAGGCATCAGACCTTGTAACCTTATATTTCGGTACCTGGTGTCTGAACCTGGAAGGAGTATTCTTAATTTGAACGGTTGACGGTTTCATTTTCTACTGTCTATCCCCGCTGAATATTTTTCCGAAAGTTTCTTTGTCGATTTCTTCAAAGAACATCGCCCGGCCGGTTTCTCCACGCAGACGACGTATATCGCGAATTCCCATGGCGCCCATCACTTCCAGAATTTGCGAATGCCACGCTCCTATCAGGTTGATAATACGCTGAACCGCCGCGGGATGCGGAATTCTACTTATTCCTTCCGGGAGCACCAGGGATTTTTCCGGTTCCTCGTAGACTACGGCGCCCAGGGCAATCATCAACGGTAGATCTATTGCCGTCAGGTCGACACCGCAGAGCATAGCCTTGGTTACGTGCTCCGCCAGGGCAATTCCGCCGGAAGCGATTATCGTCACCTCGTCGCGAATCCTTCTATTCAGCAGTTTGGCTTGGACGGTTCGAATTATGTCTTTTATATGACTCTCATCCTGTCCCGGTGAATCATCGATTTCGCAGCCGCGATAATCAGCCGCTATATGCACTACCTCCGCCCCGCTCGTTACCAGCTTATCGACAATATTTTCTACATTCTTAACGGCCGGTATACGTATAATGGTAACGGCATTTCCGAGTTTCTTTATTTTATCTTTTATCGCCGGAAAATCCGCTGCGATCCGGTCATCATAATCGACAGCCACGAGACGCGCCTTACTTATTATTTCCCCGCTATTATCGATATCCGCCGAAGAAAGACGGGGAACGATAATACCGCTGAATTCTGCCAAATCCTTTGTAATCTCGGAGACCGGTATAATAACACAGGTATCAAGCTCGCCAGCCGCTTTTAAGACAGCTTCCTTTATCTCCGGGACCATCTGAAGCTCGGAGATATCGAAGATAACGGGAATTGATAAAGTAACCATATCTTCAAGCTGTGATAGCAGTTTCTTATCGGAATCGAATACCAGGTGATTCAGTTTACGTCCCAGGTCGACCGAAGTGCTGATATACTCACGCCCGTGGATACCGTCGCGGGTCGGACGAACGATCTCGGACATGTCGGTCCACATACTGTCAAAGCCTTTTCCTGTAAACGGTCCGCGGTATCCGGCGCCCGAAACCGGTACGCTGCCTGTTTCCGATTGTTTCCAGAGGGTAAGTAAAATTTCCGGGGTCCAGTATTTACCGCCGCTATTGGCAAATTCACTGAACAGTGATTTTTCCAGCGCTCCCCTGGGACATTCCTGAACGCATCTGAAGCAGTTCCTGCACACTTCAGTATTCGGATCAGCCATAATCCGAGGATCTTCTTCGCTGCGTTTATGGGCTTCATAGATGCAGACCTTCGTGCATTTTCCGCAATTTATACAGTTTTCACCCCTTACGATGCAAAATTTATAGATATATCCGAAATCAAGGAGTGTATTCTGAACGTTTACATGATATTTCTTCGGCATGGTCTTAATTCGTTCCTGTCGATACGCGTTTATTTTCAGACGATCGATTCCTTAGATCCACCATGTCCCAGTACTCGTCGTTTTCATCGACCATAGTAAGGAATTCCTTTATTTGAGTATCGGGTCTGCCGTACATACTTTCAATTTTTGCCTCAAGAGCGTCCCACAGCGACATCAGTTCCAGATTGGTCTGGCATACCTCTTCGCACGCTTTACAGTGCATGCAGAGAAAGGCATTCCATGCTTGATCCCGTGAAACAGGACGGTTTTTGAGTAATTTTTTAGCAAGAGCTATTTTACCTTTTGCCGTCACCGCTTCATTTCCGGTAACGAGATATGCCGGACATTCGGATAAACAGCTTCCGCACCGGGCGCACGCATGCAGGCTGAGTTCGTAATCCAGTTTATCAACCTTCTTCTCTTTCCCAAGAAACATAGTAATAATTTTACCGATAACAGGAGATAGTCCGATCATCAGGTTCATCAGAAAACTGAATACCGCAGGGAGGAAAACCACTTTCATCATCCCTTTAGCACCGGCGCCGAAAAACTTACCAGGATTGAGAATGTTGTTTGGATCCAGGCGATTCTTATAATCTCTGAGCTCATGCTTCCTTCTTTTATCGAATAACCGGTTGATATACGCGGCATTCCAGAGACCGAGTCCGTACGGTTTCGCGCCCAGATTGAGCGCAGCTTTTGTGAGCATAGAGACCAGGGGAATGTTAATATAGTATTTCATGCGCCTGGAATCGCACAAAAAGGTCGCCATAATCAGTGCTTCATTTTTATCGATGATATATGAGTCGATACTGACCTCTACACCGAAATTACTGCCTATCTTCTTTGCTTTTTCTATGAATGAGGCAGCTGACTTTACAGGAATTATCACTTCACTTGCCAGGATCGTCGGACCAAGGCGTTTTGCCTTCATCCCGAATAAACGTTCATTCCACAGATAATTCGCCACATAACGAGGCGTTTCTTCAATCTTCCTGTTCTCGATATATCTGGTGAATTCTTCGTCATCTTCGGGGGTGCCGAACTCTACAAGGACTCCGGCTCTTTTTTCGAAGATATCACCTCTCATAGTCTTATTGGTATCGTGCAGATGGTTCTCATCCAGAAAACGTATCACATTCGGCCTGAAGTTCTCCCGGTCCAACTCTTTCACGAATCCGTCGATAAATGAAAAAGCTTCTCTAATGGAAGAAAAATACACCAGATGCGGATATGAACCGTAAGGTATATCCCTTAATTTCAATGTCACTTCGACAACAATCCCGAATACACCTTCAGTAGATATGAAATAATCGAACTCACTATCCGAGGAAGATAATTGCTTAATCTCGCCGGCAGCCGTAATAATCTTCATCGACTCGATCTGTTTTGACAGATGACCGTATTTGAAACTGTTAATACCGATTCCGCCGGTTGCTATCCACCCGCCAACAGTAGAAAATTTACTTGAAGGATAGGTCATCAGGCATAAACCGTGTTGTTTTGCCGTGATATCTATATCACTCCAGCGTGCGCCGGCTTCAACCGTAACAGTCTTTTTAGACACATCTACAGGAAAAATCTTTCTGAAGGGAGACAGGTCGATAACTATCCCACCTTTTACAGGAATCACTCCGCCAAATCCCCAGGAGGCAGCACCCCTGGTAGTCACCGGTATCCTGTACTCATTAGCAAAGGTCAGGATACTTTTTATTTCATCGATGTTTTCAGGCTGAACAACGAAATCCGGCATGTTCCTGAAGATTAACTTCATCATAGCGGGAGGAATGTCGCCGATATCATGACTGTATATCTCTCTCTGGTCGATACTATCGATTACCTTTATACTGTTCAGATGTTTCTTAAATTCTTCCGATGTCATAGTTTTCATACTCTAACCAGCGGCACATGTTTACTAAAATATTACATACCGTCAGGGAACTGTCTTAATATAGCATTGTTTGGTTATAATTACATATACCGGCAACCGGTTGCCGCATACCATATATTATTATTTCAGCATAGTTGCTGTCAAGTACAGAATCTTTAAACTCGTATGTAAAATTGGAGAGATTACAGGCAACAATGATATAATAAATAATTCACTAGACAGAGGAGGGGAACAATGGAACTCAAGGATGCTATCCTGCAGAGAAAAAGTATCAGAGGTTATGAGGATAAACCGGTACCGGAAGATAAACTGAACACTGTCCTTGAAGCCGCGCGCATGGCTCCTTCAGGAGGCAACAGGCAACCGTGGAAATTTGTCGTAGTCAGGGACAGTGAAAAACGGAAGCAACTTTCGGCAGCATCCGGCGGACAGGGTCATGTCGCTGAAGCGCCCGTTG
>MGML01000118.1:8355-8900 GCA_001796415.1 Chloroflexi bacterium RBG_13_46_14 | reverse complement strand
CACATGACTCTCACGGCCGTGGATGAAGGACTCGGAACATGCTGGATCGGGGCTTTCAACCAGGATAAGGCGAGAGACACTCTGGGAGTACCGAAAAATTGCAAAATAGTAGCGCTCCTTACTTTAGGATTCCCCAGAGATCCAGGCAGGCCGAAAGACCGTAAGCCGCTTGAAGAAATTGTCTGCTACGATACGTATAAATAGTCCAATCCGGTATATTACACAACTGAAAAAAATAGCAGGTACATGGAGAAATGGTGAAAATCCTTTTTCTGTCAGGAAGTAGAGACCGTCATGGTCGAACTGCCAGGGCAATCGATGCCATAATCACGGGTGCTGAAAAAGCCGGTGTTAAAACCGAGAGCTTTTTTCTCCCGGAACTGAACTTGCAGCACTGCCGCCAGTGCGAAGCTAATGGATGGGGTTCCTGCCGGAGTGAAGGATATTGTGTGGTCAACGATGATTTTCAAATGCTTGTGGACAAGATACATGAATCGGACGTCGTGGTCTTTGCAACACCAGTCTACTTTCGTGACCTCAGTGAG
>MGML01000118.1:2515-8235 GCA_001796415.1 Chloroflexi bacterium RBG_13_46_14 | reverse complement strand
TCGGCATGTATGTACCTGGAAGCCACCCTGCAGATGTGCCGGTTCGATGTTATAGACATGATTCCGGTCAGGCGACAGAACTTTGAAATCAAGTTGCCCATATTAGAATTAACCGGCCAATGGCTGGCAACCAAACCTGCTTCTACTACCGAGTAATCACATTACCCGCAGATCGCGTTCATAATTTACACGGCATGTTTACCGGTCACTTCCTGGTTTTTATGCCAGTTCTGGACGATATCGATAATTTCTTCAGGCTCATCGCAGACTCTAAGCAAATCAAGGTCTTCAGAAGATATCGAACCTCGCTTTAAAACCGTGTCTTTTAACCAGTCAAGTAATCCTTTCCAGTAATTACTGTCAACCAGAACAACCGGAAATGGTTTGATTTTCTTTGTCTGAATCAATGTTAATACTTCTGTCAGTTCATCCAGTGTCCCCAGGCCACCCGGCATACAAATAAAAGCGCTGGCGTATTTCACCAGCATTACCTTCCTTACAAAAAAGTGATGAAACATTATCGATACATTTGTATATTGATTCAGCATCTGTTCCTGGGGAATATCGATATTTAAGCCGACCGATGTGCTTTTAGATCTCAAAGCACCTTTATTGGCCGCCTCCATAACTCCTGGCCCTCCGCCGGTAAAAATAGAGAATCCCAGGTTCCCCAGTCGATAAGCTATATCTTCCGTTTTCGCATACATCGGATCATCGGGTGACAGCCGTGCCGACCCATATATCGTCACTGCAGGTTCTGTTCCCGTTAACGTATCGAATCCCTCAACGAGTTCACCGATAATACGAAACATCCGCCATGATTCTTCTTTAGCAAGTTCATTGATCTCATAATTTGGCATTTTATTTTCCTCCCTCGTATAACCTGGTGTTTGATCTTAATCGAGCGCTGCAGACTCACCATACATCGGGACACTGACCTTCCAGCCGCGCTCCTGCCTGAGAAATTTTCCGAATTCCCTGGCTGATTTTGTTTCACCATGTACAACGAAGACTCTTCTTGGATTGATACCGGACATCCATTCCACGAGTTCATTCCTGTCGGCATGGGCGGAAAAGCCAGTGATTTCGGCGATTCTTGCCCGTACCGGGTATCGCTGACCGAGAATCCTGACCTTCTTAATACCATCGACGATGTTTCTACCGAGAGTGCCGACCGCCTGGTAGCCGACGAAAAGTATCGTGCTTTCCGGACGGGTTATATTATTTACCAGGTGGTGCTTTATTCTGCCCCCGGTACACATTCCCGAACCGGCTATAATCATGGCGGGATGCTTTAAGAAATTTAATGCCTTCGATTCTTCCGCTGTCTGGACCATCTGTAATCCCGGAAAATCGAGAGGGGATCGCTTTTCACTCACCAGTTGAGCCATTTCTCTATCGTACAACTCTCCATAGTGCTTAAAAACCTCGGTAATTCTAATAGCCATAGGGCTGTCAAGGTAGACGGGTATGTCAGGAATTTTATCCTCGAGTAACAGCTTATTCATGTAATAGAGGACTTCCTGCGCTCTTTGAAGGGCAAAACTGGGAACGATGATGTGCCCTCCTGCTTGAACGGTAGAATTTATAATATCAGCCAGTTTTTCACTGATATCCATGGGTTCTTCGTGTACCCTGTTCCCGTAGGTAGACTCGACCACCGCGTAATCAATTTCTTTGTATTCATACTTGTCTTTGAGTATCGGTTTATCGTCTCTGCCAACATCACCTGAAAACAGGATACTCCTGTGTTCTCCATTCTGAGTAATACTCACCTTGATTGTCGAGGAACCGAGTACGTGACCGGCATCGTGAAATTTGGCCGATATTCCTCCTCCAAGATCAACCTCCTCGCGGTAGTTCACTCCTGTGAACTGAGAAAACGACGCTTCGGCGTCTACGGTTGTATAAAGCGGTATTTCGGGATAAGGACCTTTTCTTTTTTCCCTCTCATGCCGTTTTTTCTTGTAGGCGGCGTCTTCTTCCTGCAGGTGTGCTGCATCCAGCAGAATTATCTTGACGATATCCGCAGTGGCACGGGTACAGTAAATATTTCCCCTGAAACCGTCTTTTACCAGTTTCGGAATCAGTCCGGAATGGTCGACATGCGCATGGGTAAGAAGCATAACATCGATTGAAGCAGGATCGAAAGGAAATGGCTCCCAGTTCCTGTTTTTTAGTTTTCTTTCCTGGTAAAGACCACAGTCGACCAGTATTCTCCTACCATTGGCTTCCAGCAGAAATCTCGAACCGGTAACATTCTGTGCGGCGCCAAGAAACTGTAATTTTGCTAACATTTTCCGCCTCCCGAATCAGACAGAGCTTTTTTATCATAACACCTAATCGGAATAACCGCCAAAATATCTCAATTGGGTGTATTCCCCGGTAAACTGGTCAGATAAAATGTAACATGATACAGTATTAAAAAAAGACTGCATGGTATGGGCGAACCATGGCGACGGTGCTGCTGGCTATACTTGGTTTTTTGTTGATCGGGGTTGGTTTTCTCGGGATATTTCTTCCGGTCCTGCCCGGCATACCCCTGGCATGGCTCGGTCTGTTTATTTTCGCCATCGGTACCGGTTTTGATAAAATTTCGATACTGGCAACCGTAATTTTCTTCATCCTGATGCTGTTTACGCTTGCATTCGATTTTCTCGCCCCCATGCTGGGCGCTGGAAAATACAAAGCCAGCAAATTAGGTATTGCCGGTACCTTTATCGGTTTTCTGGTAGGAATTTTGGCATTCGGATTCTGGGGAATTATCCTCGGACCGTTTATTGGAGCTTTTGTCGGAGAATTAATCGCAAGGCGACCTGCCGGCCAGGCATTAAAATCGGCAACGGGAGCGTTCATCGGTTTTCTTGCCGGATCGCTGGTAAGGGTCATTTACATATTTGTATTGCTGGGATACTTTATATACTCAATACTATAACAAGAAAAGTGGGAGGTAATTAATGGCAGTAAAGGATATTACGCAGAAAGAGTACGAGGAGGAAGGGAAACGACTTAAAGACGAGGTTGAGAAACGGACGGGAAAATCTGCCGAAGAGCTGTATGAAGAAAAAGAAAAAAGACTGAGGGACGTAATCGAACTGAAAGTGCCGGACCGGGTTCCGGTGATCCTTCCAACAAGTTATCTTCCATCCAGGTGGGTAGGCGGAGGAATGACCGCTGCCGACTCTTACAGAAATCCGGTGGCATGGAAAGCGGCCTCCAGGAAAATGGTATTTGACCTTGACCCGGATATTCAGCAGGCACAGGCAGGAGGTTCAGGAGCAGCAGCTTCAATCCTGGGGCCGAAGCTTTTCAAGTATCCCGGAGACGGAGTCGGAGAAGAATCGTCACACCAGCTTATCGAAGGCGAAAACCTGAAAGTGGAAGAATACCAGATATTCTTGAATGACCCCGGAGATTTCACTCTCAGATATTTTCTCCCCAGGGTCTGGAAAGAACTGGAACCACTGGCAAAGCTTCCGCCGTTAAACTCACTCTGGGGGCCATCAAATGTATCGCCTGCGTTTGGCGATCCCGAAATAATGAAAGCTTTTGAATCGCTTCACAAAGCCGGACAAAAGCAGCAGGAATATTTCCGTCTTGCGTTAGGGCTTGATAACGACCTGGCCGAGCTTGGTTTCCCGCCGATGACACATGGCATGGCCCCGGCTCCATTCGATATCATATCGGATTACCTGAGAGGAATGGCAGGCACGATGCTGGACCTGTACCGCCATCCGGATGAACTGCTGCAGGCCTGCGATATGATGCTTGAAAGGGCGATTGCTACCGGACAGCGAACACTCGAAAGTAAACTTGGCAATCCGAAACGAGTATTTTCTGCCCTGCATCGCGGTTCGGATGGATTTTTAAATTTGAAGCATTTTGAGAAATACTACTGGTCGTATCTGAAAAAGGTCGTTCTTTCGGTGACCGATGCGGATATGGTTTTCATCGCGTTCTACGAAGGTAACTGGGAACAGCGTCTTGAATATATGCTGGGACTCCCCAAGGGCAAGACGATAGCCCGTTTTGCTTTTACCGACCTGAAAAAAGCCAAAGATGTCCTGAAAGGCCATACCGCCATCATGGGCGGTGTACCACACTCGTTACTCCAGACAGGCACACCCAACGACGTGGATAAGTTCTGCAAGGAACTCATCGAGACCGCAGGTAAAGACGGGGGATTCATGCTGTCTCCCAGCACCGGCATCACCAACGAGGCAAAACCGGAAAACGTCAAGGCAATGGTCGAAGCCGCTAAAAAATACGGTAATTATTAATAAAGCGACCTATATTCTGACATCGAGTACGGCAGGCTTGCCCTGCCGTACTGCGTTTATAGCCTCTTCCAGAGCTTGCTTGACTTCTTCTCCGCTCTCTATTACCCTGCCATAGCCCCCGCAAGCCCGGCCAACCGCGGCATAATCCGGGGAAGGGTCTATCTCCGTGCCTACCCAGTTTCCTGTCCTGGCTGAGTAACTGTCACGAGGTATACCCATCCTCGGGGCATTATACATACCATTGTTGAACACAACGCAAAGAAATGGTGCCTTGTACTTGGCCGCTGCCCAGAACGTGGCTATAGGAGATCCAAAAATAAACGTACCATCGCCTACCAGGCTGACTACCATACTTTCCGGTCTGGCAAGCTTGGCTCCGAGAGCGGCGCCAAGTCCCCAGCCGAGGCTGGCGCCCTGGTTGTTAAATTTGGTTCCCGGTTTAGTACGCTCAATGTAACGAAGTACCGGGAAGCTATTCGTCACCGTTTCTTCAACGATTATGGTATTTTCGTCGATAACCTCGTTAATACACTGGCACAGCCATTCAGCGGATACCGGTTTTAACATAGCTTTATCGGATGCGTCTGCTTTCGGCTTCTCCGAGTATTCCTTTTCGAGTTTCTTAAATCGATCCTGAAAACGCTGGATATCCTTTTCGCTTGCCTTTTCTTGTATCACCCTGTAAAGCTGAACAAATGCACCAGCAGAATCGCAATGAGCAAGAATATCCGCCGCGAATCCCCACATAGGAAAGTCCAGCTTTATCGGGTCGATATCCAGGTGAATAAGCTTGATATCAGGTCTAAGGTTAACCCTTCCACCGACATAAGGCACATCACAATCGACTGTGAGGAGAACATCGGCATCTTTCAAATACTGGTCAACTCCGAAACCGGTAAAAGAAGGATGATTCGAAGGAAAATTCATGTACTGTTGAGAAGAGTTAACCCTGATCCCCAGCAATTCCGCCAGCTTCACCAGCGGTTCCACTGAGTCGGGATTCCTGCCGGAGTAGCCTGTAATTAACAGGGGTTTCTCAGCTTTTATCAGCATATCTGCAATCGAGTCCAGTGTTTTCGCATCGATTTGGGGCGGTATAACTGCGGAATGCCTTTCAACCGGAGGTATTCGCACCTCTGTGATTTTCTCACCGAGTAAATCCTGCGGTAATACCAGGTATGTCGGTCCTGAAGGCGGAGTAGCCGAAATCCTGAAAGCACGCTGGACGACTTCCCGGAGTGTCTCAACCGAGCGAAGTTCGTACTCCCACTTTACATAATCTCGAACCGGAGCGGCTTGATCGGCTTCCTCGTGTATCCAGTGTAACGGGAACGCAGGCATGCCTGATTTATTCCCCTCACGACCATACGGCACCCGTGTCGAGCATATAACTACTCCGGCACGGCATCTCTGGGCGTTAAGGAGTGATCCACCCAATTG
>MGML01000118.1:0-1941 GCA_001796415.1 Chloroflexi bacterium RBG_13_46_14 | reverse complement strand
AGCAGGAATCCTGATCGATAAGTATGAAAAAGGCGAATTGAAGATTACCACGTAATCTATTACGTACCAGGGAGGTATAAAATGAGAGCGTTATCACAGGATCTCTCGATCTATAAAGAGTTAAACCTGGGAAAACCACCGGTAGGTGTAAAATTTTCCATTCCCCGGCCTGAAGGAATTAAGCAGCTTGATAAGAGCCTGCCTTTCTGCGAAATGATTAATGAAGCCCAGAGGTTGAACGAGCCTTTTTACTTTTCCAAAGAAAACGAGAACTGCGTGGGTAAGGTGGCTCTCGGGATGGTTGATATGGAAGTCCCTGTTGAAGGAGGGATGATCGGGCCTGGATTCGGCATATACCAGGAACCTCGGGCCAATAATGCTCTTTACCGTCACGTCCATACTTTCAACAGGGGAATGGTTAACTACGTAGCGTTTTCGACCCTCGATAAACTCACGTTCGATCCTGATCTCCTTATTCTGTTGACGACGCCAGGCCAGGCGGAAATCGTCATGAGGGCAACGAGTTACTCCACCGGAGATCCCTGGGAGCCGAAATTAACACACGCTCTAAGCTGTTCCTGGATATATATCTACCCATTTCAGAGCGGTAAGGTTAATTATATTGTTACGGGAATGACATTCGGCGCTAAAGCGAAAGAGATATTTGAAGAAGGACAGATACTAATCACAATTCCATATCAGAAGATACCCATGGTTACTCAGAACCTGAAAGAAATGGAGTGGGTCCTTCCTTCTTATACTGACGGCAGGGAGAAATTCCTTGAACGTGAAGCAAAAATATTCGCGGAGGCTGAGAAACTGGCAAGAAGCTGATGATCGCTTTTGATATATAAAAAAGAGGAGGTCAAAAAATGGCAGGAGGTTATCAGAACAAGATACTACGGGTAGACCTGACAAACCGCAAGATTACAGAGGAGCCGTTGAATGAGAAACTCATTCACGACTATATCGGCGGACGAGGTTTCGGTGTAAAGCTTCTTTATGATGAGTTAAAACCCGGAATCGATCCCCTGGGTGAAGAAAACGAGATGATTTTCACGGCCGGTCCTCTGGCAGGCACCAACGCCCAGTCTTTATCCCGCTACAAGGTATTTTTCAAGTCACCTTTGACAGGCGGGTATTTCAAGACCAGCAGCGGCGGTAACTGGGGTGCCGAACTGAAATTCGCCGGCCTGGATATGATCATTGTCAAGGGTATCGCCGACAAACCGGTATTTCTCTGGGTAAACCACGGTAAATATGAGCTACGAGACGCCGAATACCTGTGGGGACTGGACTGCGATGATACCCATACTCTTATCCGAGAGGAACTCGGCGACCGCAATGTAAAAATATCCTGTATCGGCCCTTCCGGTGAACGTGGGGTAAAATATGCTGGGATATTCAGCGATCGCCGCGCCTGCGGCAGAGGCGGTGGCGGCGCCGTAATGGGCGTCAAGAATCTCAAAGCAATCGCCATCCGCGGCAGGGGAAAGGTCGAACTGGCAGATAAAAAAGCATATGCCGCGGCCGTCAAGGAACAGGTTGCCGGATACAAGGCAAATCCGCAGTTCTCCACCTTTTCACAGAACGGAACCTGGATAGCCGAAGCAATCAATGCAATGGGAATGTATCCCACCAAGAACTTCAGAGAAGGGATCGTCCCCGAATGGGAAAACCTGGAAAGCAGCGAGTACCTTAAACTACTCGTCAGGAAAACCCGATGCTACAGCTGCATGGTGCATTGCGGCAGTATAGCCAAGATAGCGTCTGGAAGATATGCCGGATCATGGACGGAAGGTCCGGAATATGAGACTATCTGGGCTTTCTCTGGCCCGATCAGACATTCGGATATTGGTTTGACCATTGCTGCAGATAAACTCTGTGATGACCTTGGACTGGATACCATTTCCACTGGCAGCAGTATCGGTTTTGCCTACG
>MGML01000117.1:4985-5098 GCA_001796415.1 Chloroflexi bacterium RBG_13_46_14 | reverse complement strand
TTCGTTGGTGGACATGTATTCCTCGTTGGCTGATCGGAGTTCTTCATTAGCACTCTTCAATTCCTCAATCGTCTCCCGCAGGGTGTCACGGGTACGCCGCAGTTCCTCCTCCA
>MGML01000117.1:4527-4703 GCA_001796415.1 Chloroflexi bacterium RBG_13_46_14 | reverse complement strand
GCAGGTACTTGCTGGTATCGCCGTGAGTAAAGAGCACCTGATAATTACGGTCAACCAGGACAGAAGGCGGCAGCGCTTCCAGAAGCAGCAATGACTCAGGTGTAGGTATGGGCAGAGCATGGTTTTCCGGCAGCTTCGCTACGGCAGCCTCATGCATCCCCGGCTTACTGGGAAAT
>MGML01000117.1:4099-4299 GCA_001796415.1 Chloroflexi bacterium RBG_13_46_14 | reverse complement strand
GGATCTGTCACCAGGTCATGTACGGCGAAAATGGCACCTTCTCTCAAATTTCCCTCTATTTGATAAGAGGCCTTAACCTTGCTGAAGAACCGCTCCAGCCGCTCCGGGCCGACATCCTTGGCAATGGAGACCGGATACGTCCCCGCCCGGGCTGTGGCAATCGCTTCGGCGTCCAGGTCCGTGCCGAATACCTGGACCTC
>MGML01000117.1:3765-3953 GCA_001796415.1 Chloroflexi bacterium RBG_13_46_14 | reverse complement strand
GGGCCTCAAAGGCTTCCATGTCTCTGAAGAAGGAGGTCACCTGGATAAGGAAGTCTTTCACCAGGTTCTCAATCTCGGCCGGATTCTCCCGAAGAAGCTTCAGGTAATTCCCTATGGTCTCAACCTGGAGCACCGCCATCCGGTGCCCAATCCTGCGGGTAATGGAGGATATTTTGTAACCGGAAAAA
>MGML01000117.1:3524-3619 GCA_001796415.1 Chloroflexi bacterium RBG_13_46_14 | reverse complement strand
CTATGGGTGAGTCCTGGATGCCCAGGCTGCTCGTCGAGGATAAGGATGCGGTTACGGATGGTCAAGGCCTTACCCGGGGGGATAACATAAGCCTG
>MGML01000117.1:3218-3487 GCA_001796415.1 Chloroflexi bacterium RBG_13_46_14 | reverse complement strand
AAGGAGATTGGCGCTGTTTGCGTCTGGCTCCTGCTCAGTGTCTGCAATGGAGTTCGTCTTCTCTGGCTGGTCCGGCCTTTTCCGGCTTTTAGATTGTTTTGGCGACATGCTGGCACCTCCCACACAGGTTGATATACCTATTGCATTAAATGTAACTATTTTACTCCATATTAACAGGGAAGTTAAAGAAACTATTAGAAATCGCTCAGTCGGCAGGTTGGAGTTTCTTAAAAAACAACACATGTCCTCGGCAGGAAGGTTTTAACTAA
>MGML01000117.1:2847-3110 GCA_001796415.1 Chloroflexi bacterium RBG_13_46_14 | reverse complement strand
AACGGGAGGCTTTTCGTTTTTCATTTTCTTCTCCAACTCCTGGGGGAGGGATGATAAACAAGCTATTATGCAGGTAATAATCAAGAGGGTATGTCATTAGCTTTAGAAAGAGACTGATCCATGTTCTGGATGAGACTGGCAAATACCTCCATTCGTTGAGTTTGTCCCTTGTTTTCGGCGTCCTGTTTCTGCTTGTTGAGGATGGGTAGAAACTCGATTGTGGTTGAAAAGCAGGGACAGGACTCGCAGATAGTCTCGTATTC
>MGML01000117.1:1800-2782 GCA_001796415.1 Chloroflexi bacterium RBG_13_46_14 | reverse complement strand
GCCGTCGCATCTGGTTTCCTTCGACTAGAGCCGGTTCACCAGGATCAGGTACGACCGCCCGGCTGAGTTCCTCCAGATGCTGGCTGACCTGAGAGTATTCCTGCTGTACGGTCCGGTTACCGATACGAGCATAGACCATGGTCATGGAGAGAGACCGATGACCGAGGAGCGCGGCGATACTCTCTAAAGGCATACAACGGTTGACAGCCAGAGTAGCTAAAGTGTGACGAAGCCGGTGTGGTGCGATGTGTTCCTTAATGCCGGCTGCTTTGCCGATTCGTTCTACGGCCAGAGCTACCTTGCCTCTCCCCAGCCGGTATCCATGCGAGGTAAACAGGAAATCATAAGGTTCCTTCGGTGGACTCTGGGATACCCATTCATCGAGGAGTTGCTTTACCTCGGGATGAAGCGGGATGTATCTGTCGTTATGCATTTTACCCAAAGGGACGCGCAGCCAGTAGTTTTCACCGATCTGGACCACGCAATCAGCAGTGAGGTTAAGGAATTCACCCTGACGCATCCCGGTCAGTATGAGAGTGACTCCGCAGAGTCGTGTAAACAGGTCAGGATGATTTCTGGCTGCCTCTAAAAATCTCGCCGCCGATATTTCATCCAGAAATTTCGGCGATGGCCTATCAATGATAGGGAAATCTCCGGGAAACACGAGTACATGCTTTGGAGCCTCCGGCCACTGCCACTCGGCGATGCGGTTGAAGAAATAATATAAAGCTGCGAGTAAATGATACCTGGATGAAGAGCATAATACATCACCCGGTAAACGATTGGATTTGTGCTGAGGAGTGACCCAGCGTATGTACTCCTTAAATGCTTCGATATGGCAGCGCCGTATCTGGTCTATCCGGATTATCTCCGGGTAATTCTCAGTCAGCCATGAGAAAAACCGAAACAGGCGAGTCTTCTCCTGGTAAGCCGACTCGGGGCGGAGTGACAGCCCCATCTGCTGCAGATAGCGACGGGTTGG
>MGML01000117.1:932-1792 GCA_001796415.1 Chloroflexi bacterium RBG_13_46_14 | reverse complement strand
TACCCGGCGGGATATCCTTCCACTGTTTTTCGAAGCTGATTCTTCGAGTGCTACGGGTTAACTGAGGGATAATCCCCATGTGGTAAAGGACGTTACGCAGGCTGCTGAGTTGACTATCCCAGCGGGATGGAAGCCCGTTTTTTACGCTCCTACGTCGCTTTGAGGTTATATAGGCAGCACGTAATTCAAGGATAAACGTATCGAGGTCATCGAGGGTAAGAGCATCAATAGATTTCTGTGCCCAGGTCATCAGGCAGAGAAGAGCACAAAACTGGTCTTTGATATTCTGTTCTTTGTAGCCGAGACGTTGAGCTGCCTTCTGGTAGTATTGATAAGTCTCGCGCTCCATCAGGCGAGTTGCCATCTGGTAAAACCGCGGCTTAGGCGTAAGCATGTAGGGTAAAGGCATTGGCAAAAGGCGACGTAAAATGAGGTAATGCACGAAGCTGCGCTCTTTGTGGTCACAGCGGTATTGCTCCTCCACTGAGAGAGTAAGCCAGTCCTGTGGCTCGGGGAATTTACTGAGGAATCGCCTGGCTCCCCGCTCGAATACGAGGATCTCATGAGGTATTCTTGAATAACCGGCCGCTTTCAGATATGACATGTAACTGCCTACCAGGCAGTCGTGGTACGAATTGATGTCGTCGGCTGAGTCTCTTTCCTTATCCTGGCCCTCTTCGAGGGTAAGTTCAAGGTCAGCCTTATCCAGTAGCAGTTGACTAGTCATTGGCCGACCTCCCGTTCTTTTCTAAAGACGAAAAGAGTCCATCGGACATCCTCAGATATTCCTCTTGGAGCTTCCGGGGACAGAGGTGTAGATATATCCTGGTTGTATTGATACTGCTGTGCCCGGCCTGGGC
>MGML01000117.1:0-904 GCA_001796415.1 Chloroflexi bacterium RBG_13_46_14 | reverse complement strand
TGGCGTAACCGGGTGAAACAGGTATGACGCATGCGGTGGCACTGCACTCCGGGAGTGTCTGCCTTCTGCCGGTGGTACTCGATGATGGTATCAAGAGCCCCTACAGTCAATGGCTGGCCTCTGTTCTTCCCTTTCATGACAAGAAATACCTTGTCCGAGCGACTGGCAGGTCTCTCTTCGTTCAGGTAGGTGATAAGTTCCTGCAGACCGGTGTCCGATATAGCGACCACTCTCTGATGACCGCCCTTTCCTTCTCTCACCATGAGGGTACGCTGACCGAAGTCGATATCTTTTAGGCCAAGCTTCAGGACTTCCGATTTCCTGAGACCGGCTAAAAGCATTAATAAGACCATAGCCTTATCTCGATGAGTAAGTAAAGAATTCACAAAAGGACTGATTTCTTCCGGATCCAACGGCCTGGGTAGAGTTTGCGGCACCCTGATAAGTGCCAAAGAAGCAGTATTCCCATATCTGTGAGCCCAGAAGACATTTCGTTTGGCTAAACTCCGCGGTACCGGGTTATTCTTGCCTGGAAGGTCATGAAAAACCCTGAGATATTCGTAAAAGCTGGCGATCGCGGCAAGCCGCCGGTTAATTGTCCGGTTGGAAAGCCCCGGCCCCTTACTGGAGAGCCCGTTTGTTCTACCCTGCCGGTTGGGCGCCGATTGCTGGCTGTCGATGAAGGTGAGAATATCGGCTGAGGTTACTTCTAATAACGGCTTCCGGATGAAATTCAGGAATATCTGGAGATCATAACCGTAGCTTATCCAGGTATTAGGACGGCATCGATACTGCAGAAACTTGAGATAGGCGTCTACTTCGGCTACCCCGAGGGATAGTCTTGTTACTTTCCCATCCACCAGTTCCCGTTGGAGCTTGTAGGTCATTCTGGGGGACCTCCTCA
>MGML01000116.1:30742-31643 GCA_001796415.1 Chloroflexi bacterium RBG_13_46_14 | reverse complement strand
TGTCCCAGAAACGTAACCTGTATCTGGGAAGGCAGAGTGGTTGCTGTTATTGAAGTGTTCCAGGGAGACACATCGCAGCAAATCACTTTAATTGAACAGGGCCTTTCTGATCTATCTGCAACGAAACATTTTGATGATTACGAGTTTGTTTTCAAAATATTGCCTTATCCTGAGGACGCTGAAGTGGAGATATCACCGGACGAATATCGCTTGATGCTGATAGTGAATAAAGAATAAGCATTTAAACCGTACTATTTGGTCAGGATTAGTATAACAGCGATATCACGAGGTTAATTTGGTGTATCACAGTTATTTTCATGACTGGTAAATGCATCGAGCGAAACGACTCCAAGTCGAACGCTATTTCTTATTACTGCCGGATTGCTAGTCCCTGCGGTTTTCCAGCTGTTTCTCAAGCCATGAATACCAGGCTTCCATTCCTTCGCCGGTCTTTGCCGATATTGGATATATCTCAGTTTTCTCATTCAGCCCCTTTACAGCGCTGACGAACTCTTCCATGTCGAAGTCTAGCAAAGGCGCCAGGTCGGTCTTGCTTACCAGGACGACATCCACTTCGGTAAACATGATGGGATACTTGTAAGGTTTATCGTGGCCTTCTGGAAGACTGAGGATCATTACTTTCTTCTGCTCACCGAGGTTGAACTCAGCAGTACAGATAAGATTGCCGACGTTTTCTATGAACAGCAGGTCTATATCATCGAGAGGAAGATAATTCATCCCCTGGCTGACCTGGTTGGCGTCGAGGTGGCAGCCGCCGGCGGTATTTATCTGGACTACCGGTATCGAATGCTCGTTGATTTTATCGGCATCGACTGATGAAGCAACGTCGCCCTCGATAACACCGATACGGGTTTTATCCTTCATGTCGTCGATGGTCTTG
>MGML01000116.1:21513-30619 GCA_001796415.1 Chloroflexi bacterium RBG_13_46_14 | reverse complement strand
ATGGTCCGGGCGGAAGAAACTGGGTGTTCGTGAAATTAATCACCGATAATGGTATCGAGGGTATCGGCGAAGCTTATGACGCGCCTTTCAATCCGCAAATCGTTGCTAAACTGATAGAATCCGTCGCCGATCGTTTCGTTATCGGTAACGATCCTTTCCAGATAGAGACAATGTGGCGAAGCATCTACGCCAGCGGCTACGACCAGCACCCGGATACTACAAAAATGGCTATTATCAGCGGGCTTGAGATTGCCTGCTGGGATATCATCGGCAAGGCGCTGGATCAACCGGTTTATAATCTCCTGGGCGGGAAATATCACGAGAAACTGAGGAGTTATACATATATCAATCCGGCGCCGGACGCGCCTCCCGAGAAAAGGAACGCACAGGGTGATCCTGATGTTGCTGCTGAACGGGCGGCGCATTACGTCAAGATGGGATTCACGGCTTTAAAATTCGACCCGGTAGGACCGGTAACCGTTCAAGCTCCTTATCAGTTATCTCTGAAGCGACTGGAGAACGCCGAGAAGGTAGCAAGCGCGGTACGGGAAGCGGTCGGAGATAAATGCGACCTGCTGATAGGAACTCACGGTGAAATGACTACCTCCAGCGCTATCAGGCTGGCAAAGAGACTGGAGAAATACGATCCATTATGGTTCGAAGAGCCGGTTCCGCCGGAGAACAGGGACGAGATGGCACGGGTAGCGAGGCATACCAGCATACCGATAGCCACCGGCGAAAGACTTTCAACGAAATATGAATTCAGGGAACTCCTTGAAAAGCAGGCAGCCCAGATTCTGCAGTTCCCGGTGGGAAGAGTCGGTGGTATTCTTGAAGCCAAGAAGATAGCCGGGATGGCGGAAGCGTATTATGCCCAGATAGCTCCGCATCTTTACGCAGGGCCGATTGAAGCGATGGCCAACATACAGATTGATACCTGCAGTCCTAATTTCCTCATACAGGAGAGTATCGAGACATGGGGAGGGTTCTATGCGGAGATATTAAAAAAGCCCATTAAATGGGAAGAGGGCTATATCATACCTCCTACAGGTCCAGGACTCGGTGTCGAACTTAACGAGGAAGTGGTCGAGAAATACATATATACAGGGACAGGTACGGCGCTGGACGTAAGATACGGTCACCTTTATGATTACTGAAATTTTAACGAGATGAACAATTGGCCAAGAAGCGAATAGATAACCTGCTGGTAGAGAAAGCCCTGGCTGAAAGCAGGACGAAAGCTCAGGCGATGATAATGGCTGGTGATGTCCTGGCTGATGGCAAGGTTATCCTGAAGTCCGGAACACTTGTATATCAGGATGCCGAGATTTCGGTAACGTCACCACCTCCGTTCGTGAGTCGCGGCGGACTGAAACTCGATTTTGCTCTGGAACAATTCGGCTTAGATGTAAAAGGTATCGTCGCGGCGGATATAGGTGCATCAACCGGCGGATTTACAGACTGCCTGCTGAAGCGGGGCGCAAGCTGTGTTTATGCCATTGATGTGGGTTACGGCCAGCTTGATTACCGGTTAAGACAGGACGACCGGGTCATAGTGATGGACAGGATGAATGCTCGTAATACGCTGAACATATCGGAGAAGCTGGATCTTATTGTCATCGATGTCTCGTTTATATCCGTGGAAAAGATTATACCGGCAGTGGCAGGATTGCTTAAAACTCGCGGAAGCATGGTTGTACTCGTCAAACCGCAATTCGAAGCGAAAAGAAACGAAGTGGGTAAAGGCGGGATCATCAGGCGGCCGGAGATACATGCCAGGGTGCTGGGCAGATTTGTGAAATGGATTACAGACAACGGATACAGGCTGAAAGGACTGGTCGGTTCACCGATAGAGGGAGCTTCAGGAAATCGTGAATTTCTGGCCTTGATTAAATTGACATAGTGATCGGTTAAATTGACCCCAGTCTGAAAGAGGTCTATAATTAAGATGGAATCTGGTAAGTCGAGGAGTTAAGGAAGGCGGATTTTTGCACGCTGACTTACACGAAAGCTGCGCAGTCGTTGGGATTTATGCTCCTGATGAAGATGTAGCCAGACTTACCTTTTTTGCACTTTTTTCCCTCCAGCATCGCGGCCAGGAAAGCGCCGGTATTGCCACGTCCGACGGTGAGATAATATCCTACCATGGTAATATGGGGCTTGTGTCTCAGGTATTCGATGAGGAGTCTCTCAGTCAACTGTCCGGTCACATAGCTATCGGTCACACCCGCTATTCAACGCGGGGTTCCAGTAAGATATTTAACTGCCAGCCTATTATAGTTGGTGAAGGGCAAAATACCATAGCGGTGGCTCATAACGGCAACATCGTCAATGCGGAAAATCTCCAGGAGTCTCTGAAAAGCCAGGGATATGTGTTTCATACCTCGACCGATACAGAAATAATAGCGAACCTTATACTATCTTCACCAGGCGATACCTGGGTAGAAAAGATCCGGTATGCCATGCATAGATTGCAGGGTGCCTATTCACTGACCATTCTAACAGCTGACACACTGTTTGCTGTACGTGATCCATTTGGTGTCAGACCTCTGTGTCTAGGAAGAATTAACGGCGAGGGATATATCTTTGCCTCTGAAACCTGTGCTCTCGACCACACCGGTGCCCAGTTTATACGCGAAGTGGAACCGGGAGAAATAGTCACTATCGACTCCACGGGCATGAAAGATTATAAAGAAGAGTCGGAAAAACGCGCTTTGTGTGTGTTTGAATTCATATATTTTGCCAGACTGGACAGCAAGATATATGATAGACTGCTTTACCAGGCTAGGCAGGATATGGGCGCTACTATGGCTGAAGAACATCCTGTAGATGCCGATCTGGTGATGGGAGTACCGAGTTCAGCCATCGCAGCCGCAACCGGCTATGCGCACCGATCGGGGATACCCCTTATGGAAGGACTGGTACAAAACAGGTATGTTGGCCGTACCTTTATCGAACCGGATCAGCGTATTAGAGACCTGGGTGTACGGATAAAATTCAATCCTCTGCCGCAGGTACTCGAAGGAAAGAGAGTAATAGTGGTGGATGACAGTATCGTGCGTGGTACGACAACACCGCATCTGGTAAAAATGATACGACATTCCGGTGCAAAAGAGGTACATATGCGTATCTGCGCTCCTCCTATCCGGTTTCCCTGTTTCTTCGGCGTTGATATGGCCACACGCTCGGAACTTTTAGCGGCTCAGAAAACTATACCTGAAATCTGTGAATTTATTGGTGCAGATTCCCTTGGATACTTAAGTGTTGAAGGCTTAATCAAGTCGATCGGTCTTCCGAGAGATAAGTTCTGCCTTGCCTGTTTTACCGGCGACTATCCAATTCCGGTACAGGTGGAGATGGATAAGCTGGCCCTGGAGTCTACCGATGATGACTCCTTCAGTGTAAGGATGCGGTAATCTTTTTTTAACTTCCATCTTGACAGGTTCATCCTTCTGAAAGTAGACTTTGCTATACCAAAATACTGCGGAGGAGAGGAACTGATTTGAAAGTAGATTTTTCCAAACTGGACAGAGCTTTCACACCGAGATGCCTGGTGGTCGTTGGTGGTAATCCGCACTGGTTATGGCTTCGTGACCAGAAGAATTTTGAAGGAAAACTTTATTCGGTACAGGTAAATCCGGAAACTATTAAGGATATAGAAGCAGCCGGTTTTACCAATTTTACCAGCGTACGTGATGTTCCCGAACCGATCGACCTGGTAATAATGTCCGCGCCGAGAAGGGCGGCTGTCGAGGTATTGAAAGACTGTATAGCTGCAGATGTGGCGGCGGCACACTACTTCACGGCGGGTTTCTCGGAAACAGGTGAAGCAGAGGGAATAGAACTGGAACGACAGCTAAAAGAGATCGCCGATGCGGCTAATTTTCATCTGATCGGTCCTAATTGTATGGGAATATATAATCCGAAGATAAGCCTAGGCCAGATTGTCTGGGATAATTCAGGTCCATTTTCACCGGTTGGTATAATTTCCCAGAGCGGTACCCATACGACTACCCTCGGCCAACAGGCACATCTCCAGGGTGTCAGTATCTGTAAGGCAGTCAGTTTCGGTAACGGTATTGTGCTGGATTCTCCCGATTACCTTGAATATTTTGCTTATGATTCAGAAGTTGAAGTGATCGGGATGTACCTTGAAGGTGTTAGGGACGGCAAGAAGTTCATGAAAGTTCTGAAAGAAGTAGCAGCGAAAAAGTCGGTTGTTATATGGAAAGGCGGCAGATCCGAAGAGGGCGAACGTGCCATATCTTCTCATACAGGCTCGCTGGCTGTCTCAAATGACATCTGGGATGCTGCTGTCAGGCAGTGCGGAGCGATCAGCGTTTCTACGATGGAAGAACTTGTCGATACTATCAAAGCGTTACTTTATTTTCCTCCAGTGCGTGGAAAAAGGGTAGGTATAGCAGGTGGCTCGGGAGGACAGTCTGTGGCTATTGCTGACGGGTTTGCCTTGGCCGGTTTATATTCTCCGACGCTTTCGGATGAATCTTATCGGGAACTGAGTACATTCCTGACCCTGATAGGTGGCGGATACAGAAATCCGATCGATACCGGCAGCCAGCCGCGAAACAAGATTCCGCAGATAATGGAAGTATTGGACAGAGATGATAACATCGATAACCTGGTACTGCTTACCGGCGCGCGCTGGGGGATGACGGAAACCCCGAAAATAGATATTGACACGATGGCTGGGATTAAGCAGAAATCATCCAAGCCGGTGATGGCGATTGTTGCTTATTCAACCCCGGAAGAAATGCAGGGTTCGATGGATGCGATGATGCTATTCCAGGAAAAGGGAGTACCGGCCTTTCCGTCGATCGAACGCGGTGCGAAAGCACTGAAGAATGCGTATGATTATTACAGTTTCAAAGCAGGATAAGTCCAATATCAGGTAAGTTCTCGAGGTAGCGACTGGTTTGCTTCCCAGTCAGCACGAAGTATTTCCATCAGTACGAAGTGATACCTGCCGCGGGTTGATTCTCCGTATTTGTGAAAACCGCATTTTTGAAAGCATTTATGAGCGCGGTCATTCCAGTTAAGTGTCTTAAGGTATAGACGGTTAAGCTTTGTAGTATTGAAAATGTAATTTACCAGAGCTGTGACTGCGTCCGAACCGTAACCTCCGTCCCAGTAGTCGCGATTACCGATCATGATACCAAACTCGGTTTCCCCCCTTGATTCATCGGAATTATAATATGAGCAATTACCGATGTGTTCACCATCCAGGGTGTCGATGGCAAACCTTTTCCCTGACGAGTAGTAGGTCAGCTCGCCGGTGTATTCTTCCAGGTATTCGGAGTAGGGCATGGTAAGTACGGGCGCAGCATCGAGCCGGGCGAGTTCAGGGTCAGTTTCCCAGGAGTAATCATCCCAGGCATCGTCTGTCCTCTTTTCACGTAAAATTACCTTATTACTAAAAATCATATCGGAAGTTCTCCCTCTCTACATCCGAAAGGATAAAGGGTCTTCAGACGCATCGATATTCTGAAGGGCTTCTTGAGCAGCTTCTTTCACAGCATCGTTATGACTTTCAAGGCAGAGCTTAAGGCACTCTCTGGCTGAGAGGCTGCCGATTTTCCCGAGTGACTGTATTGCTGCCATTTGAACATCGATATCATCGTCCTCGTTGGCCAGTTTTATCAGTGCCGGTACAGCCCTCTCATCTTCTAACTCACTGCAGGCTCCGGCTGCTTCATATCTAATTTCAGGATCATCATTTTCCGTTTCTTTTAAGAGAATGGGCAGCCATGATAAATTACAGCTTTTACCCATCGAATAGATTGCACTGATCATCAAACTCGGATTGTAGCTGTAATATGCATCGTTGATTGCTTCCTGAACGTCCGGAACGCTTAAAGGGGCAGTTGATTCAAGTACGCGCCTGACAACTTCTGTCGATTTGTTCCTGTCATCGATCGCCCCCAGGAGAGCTTCCAGTACTTTTTCTGCATTCTCATCCCGGAGTTTTCCCAGTTCAGCCAGTATGACATACTTACCCAGGGCTATCGCGGCTGCAGATTGCACCCTATCGGATTCATCTTCTTCAAGGAGTTTGATGAAAAGATCTATCAGGGAAGTGTCTTCATTTTCCCAGAGTCCTCCGATAGCCATAGAGCGGATATCTTCCTCGGGATCCGAGAGACAATATCTGAAAATCGCATCGAAATTTAACTCAAGATTATCTTCAGCCAGTTCCGAGAGACGGCTGATCGTTTGAATCCGGCGTTCCGTGTTTAACTTATCCCAGATTTCCCTGAAGAGTTTCATTTCAGCCGGGCTAAGACCGGACAGTTCGGTAAGAGTGGTATTGCCGGGGATTTCTTCACCTTCAGTTAACTCGCGTATAGCTTTACCGACGGACTCGGATAAGGAAGAATCCATTAATCGCTATCCTCGTAGTAAAAGTCATCGTCGCCTTCGTCATCACCTTCGTCTTGTTCCCATATCGGTTCTGTAAAAAGGTCGATATACTCTTCCATAGCTTCGGCAGCGAGCTGCTTCATCTTGTTCTTAGTCTCATCGGCAACCTGCGATATTTCAAGCGTGTCTATCTTGATGCCAAGCATTTCCGGGAGAACTCCAAGAATAGCATAAGCTGCTATTGGATTCTGTATCCTGGTTGTATATCCCGGCACTTCAGCAAGAAGGCAGATACCTTCAATATTTCTCTCCTTCGCTACGCCCATAAGAAGTCCGTTCAATCCCGAGATCTGTAAATTACCTTTATGGTTCAGGTCACGTACTTTCAACTCTTCAAGCATTTCAGGCACGGTGGCAACCCCCCAGACACTGGGTTGCTCGGTGTGATGTATACGGGTTATGGCAGCAGCGCACGTATATATACGCCTGGTCTGGAATCTGATACCTACATCGAGTACGGCGTTAGCTAATTCATACGCATGCGATGACGGCTGGTCTTCCCCGATGAAGAGAATGATATCGCTTCCTCCGCTGGGATTTTTCCAGTAAGAGAAGGTACCTTGAGGGAATTGGGGTGCTTCAACGACGTTATTCCTGACCGCTACCCCGATTGGATCGAAAAACCTGGGGGCATTTATCTTTCCAAGTTTTTTAAATTCCAGTTTCTTTTCCAGGTAATTTGCGACGAGCATGGATACGTGGCCGATTCCCGGCCATGCGGCTATCAGGTTCGGCTTGTTTAATTTGGGTCTGGCTGTAATTATAACCGAATCATTCATATAATCATACCTGTATTTTCAGGTTTTCCTGATCGGTTTAAGTGTACGTTCTCTACGGGCTGGTCTTACTTACTCGATACCGATACGCTGGAGAAGTAGATGGGTGGAGTTTGCAGCATGCCGCCGACCCATACCGTTTCGCTTCCTATAGCGGCAACACGATTCAGTACCTTGTAAACATTCCCTGCAACCATTGTATCTTTCACTCTACCTACTATTTTACCATTTTCTATCCTGTAACCTAAGAGAACGTTGCCGCTGAAATCTCCACCGAGAGTATTACCCTGTCCGGCTCCCATCAGGTATTCAACAACCAGGCCTTCTTTAATGTCGGCAACCATATCATTGAAGGTGGTTTCACCGGCCGATACGATAAAAGCGCTGACTGACGGTGAAGGCAGACCACCATGTCTTTCTCCACTGCCCGTACTTTTCTTTCCGGCAAGGGCGGCGGTCTGGAGATCATAGAGGAAATTAGAGACCACGCCGTTTTCAATAAGAGAAGTTCTCTGGCTGGCTGTTCCTTCGTCATCACAAGGCCGGCTGCCCGGTTGAAAATCAATGGTCGGATCGTCAAATATGGAAAGAACATTATCGAAAGATTTATCTCCAAGCTTGTTTACCAGCGGTGAAGAACCTTCAAGTACGAGTTTACCGTTTAGACCTGCCATGAGAGGTTGTACCAGCGCGCTGGTTACACCCCTGGGAGTAAATATTACCGGTAATTCACCTGTCTTGATCGATGTATTGATTCTGGAAAATTCAAGCTGCTGGAGGACGATTTCGACTATCCCGGATATATCATTGATCGGATGGCAGGAACTCTGTCCTTCTCCAACAAACAGCATATCGGTGCCACGTATAAGCTGTCCTTCGACACCAAGGCTAAAGACGCTCTTCCTGTATTCAGCCTGACCTCCTCTTGAGTTGATCAATCGGACGGAAATCGTACCTTTACTGATACTCGCTTCACACTGGAGTTCAGGGGTGTTTTTTCTTACGGATGATATCATTTTTTCTCCGAGTTCTGTCATTTCTGCGGTAGAGACTCTGCGTATGGCAGGATCATAGGTGACAACTTTGGGGTATGAGTCCAAAGAAGGAAACTCGAATTCAGCTTTCATACCGAATTCTGCGGTTTCGACTGCTGAGTCGACTATTTTCCTGCTCTCTTTCAGGTTTGTTGATGCGGCGTATCCTATTCTGCCGTCTTTTATAATTCGAAGAGCAACATGCGTACTCTGTTTGCTCTGGACATGCTTAAGACGGTTGGCTTCGAACTGAACAGGAGTAGTTTCGGAGGTAATGCAGAATACTTCAGCTTCTTCAGCTACTTTTTTAGCTTCATTAAGAATTCTTTCCACTTAATTACCTCCAATCAGGCAGTTCTGGATCCTGATATGCGGACTTCCATTAGATACGGGAAGAGGTGATTGACCTCCCTTACCGCAACCTCCACCCTGGTTCATATCGAGATCATTACCGATAGCGTCTATGTTCATGAGGGTTTCGAAGACATTTCCCGCAAGAACTACAGGCCGCATTGTCTCTTCTATTTTCCCGTTTCGTATCATGTAAGTCTCGCCGGCTGAGAAGGTGAACATTTCCATACTGGTGGTACCGCCGAACCAGTTCTTTACATAAATGCCTTCTTTAATATCACTGATCATATTCTCGAACGACGTAGTTCCCGGTTCAATGTATGTGTTCGACATTCTTACTATAGGTGGAAAGCGATAATTGATCGCCCGGGCATTGCCGGTTGGCCGTTCATTCATTTTCGCGGCGGTCTCCCTTGAATGGAGTCTGCCCGTCAGTTTTCCTTCCCTGATCAGGTAGGTTTTAGTAGCGGGAGTCCCTTCATCGTCATACTTGTACGATCCACGAAG
>MGML01000116.1:0-21454 GCA_001796415.1 Chloroflexi bacterium RBG_13_46_14 | reverse complement strand
GTCCCTGTATTGCAGTAATGTCGCCTCTGCTGCCGATACTCAAACCGACCTGCTGGACTTCATTACCATCAGTGGCGATAGCCGTTAACCTCAGGGTTACATCCATTCTTTCCTGTTCGATATAACTGCCTGCCGTATTGAAGAATATAGACTTTTTCTGGCCGTCTCCATAATTTATGGTGGATGTCTGAATTCCCTGAGTCCCCCAGATTATTTCATTATAACTGTCAAGGAACTCTTTTTTTTCTGAGAGTGGGATCAATACGGGATTATTATCGATACCGGCGGAAACAGTATCTATAAAAGGTTCGATATCCCCAAGTTTGATGTTCTCGCCACTGATGAATTTTGCCTGGCTTACGGCTGATTCCACTCTTTTAGGAAGATTGCTGAGCCTGTTAAAGCTAACGAATCCCCAACCTCCGTTAACCAGCGCTCGAACGTTACCTCCGACTGAGGTTCCTTTGTTGACGGACTCAAGTTTTTTACCCCGATATGATATATGACTGGATTGGGTTTCTTCCAGGTGAACTTCTATATATTCGGCTTTATGTTTCTTCAGAGTATCTGCAAGTTGATGCCCGATAATATCGATATTCGCCATTGGTACACACTCCCATGAAGAAAATAAGGGGTGATGCTATCTGATTATAGCAATTCAGGATGAATTTGAAAAACAACCGGAAGGGGGCGCAGGTACGGTGGATTGCCCCCTTCGGATAATCTCCTGTGGGAAAACCAGATTAACTTCTCTCTACTATCATAGCCATACCCTGACCTCCACCAATGCAGAGAGTGGCCAGGCCGTAGCGGTGATTCTTGCGTGTCATTTCATGCACCAGGGTAACGATAATCCTGGCGCCGGTACAGCCGATAGGATGCCCGAGCGAAATACCTCCACCCAGCAGGTTGGTCTTATTCAAATCGATATCGAGTTCTCTGATAACTCCAAGTGACTGGGAAGCAAAGGCTTCATTTAGTTCGATGTAATCGATATCATTCAGGGTCAGACCTGCCAGTCTAAGGGCTTTCCTGGCTGCGGGTATAACACCCAGTCCCATGTATGCCGGGTCAACACCGCCTGAAGCATAAGATTTTATGGTTGCCATGGGAGTAAGACCGAGTTCCTTTGCTTTTTCTGCAGACATGACTACCAGGGCTGCTGCAGCGTCGGTAATAGCGGATGCGTTGCCTGCAGTAACGCCGCCGTCAGGTCTGAAAGCCGGTCTCAATTTGCCGAGAGCTTCCATTGTTGTTTCCCTGGGATGTTCGTCTACTTCGAACATTACCTTTGCGCGTTTAACAGTAATCTCTACAGGGATGATCTCTTCTTTCAGAACACCGGACTTTATCGCGGCCAATGCCCTGTTATTACTCTCGAGAGCGAACTGGTCCTGCTCTTCACGGGTGATACCGTATCTTTTCATTATATTCTCGGAGGTAATACCCATGTGATAGTCATAGAATTTTTCCCAGAGACCGTCATGTACCATACCGTCTACCAGTGGAACATTGTTCATCCTTGCGCCCCAGCGCGCTGCTGGCAAATAATAGGGAATCTGACTCATGTTTTCCATACCACCGGCAACAATCACATCGGCATCACCGGCTTTGATCGCCTGGGCTGCCAGCGCCACTGATTTCATCCCTGATGCGCATACCTTGTTGACCGTAAAAGCATTGATTTCTTTTGGTAAACCAGCATAAATCATCGCCTGACGGGCGACATTCTGTCCCTGACCTGCCTGGACGACATTACCCATGATCACTTCATCGATTTCGACTTCCTTCAGGGAATTATCCCAGTCGGCATACTTTTTTTCCAGTTCGATGACGCCGTCCCCTTTAATAGCGTCGGGTGCGTTTTCGATAGATTCGGATTTTGCGACGGGTTTCAGACCGGCTTTTTTCAAAGCGCCTTTAATGGTTATCGCGCCCAGTTCGGTAGCCGGAACGTCCTGTAATGATCCTCCGAAATTACCTATGGCAGTCCTCACACCGCTTACAATAACTGCTTCTCCCATATTAATCTCCTTATAATTATTTCTAATTATTTATTGTAATCATAGAATCCTTTTTTAGTCTTCTGTCCCAGCCATCCAGCGGCTACCATTCTTCTCAACAGGTTAGGGGCTATATAACGGGGCTCTTTCAGGGTTTCATATATACCATCCGCCATATCAAGTACGATATCATTGCCGATAAGGTCGGCAAGCTCTAACGGACCCATCGGGTGATTTAGACCGAGTTTTACGGCTGTATCGATATCTTCCTTAGTCGCAATCCCGTTTTCCAGGAGGGTAATAGCGTTCAGCATAAAGCCAACTGCAAGCCTGTTTACGATGAATCCGGGTGTATCCGGAAGAACTACGACTGTTTTACCCAGTGATTCGATGAATTTCACGCAGGTATCCGCTGTTTCTTCACTTACGGTGATAGGTTTGATTATCTCGACGAGTTTCATCGCCGAAACAGGATTGAAAAAGTGAATGCCGATTACATTTCCCGGTCGTTTTGTCGCCATTGCCATATCGACCAGCGGCAATACCGAGGTATTACTGGCTAAAATAGCGCCTTCCTTGCAGATACCGTCGAGCTCGGCGAAAGCCTTTATCTTGACAGCCAATTCTTCAGCGGCGACTTCGACTACCAGATCACAGTCACTGAAGTCTTTTGTGTCAGCAGTTCCTTTTAGCCTGGCTATTGCTGCGTCTTTGTCTTCCTGCGACATTCTTCCTCTTTCGACGCTTCTGGCCAGGGCGGCGTCTATGGTGCTTATTGCCTTGGCTGCCCGTTCTTCGCTTCTGGAAGAACCGATTACTTCATACCCTGACTGCGCGCATACCTGGGCGATACCGCGTCCCATTGTCCCGGTAAAGCCAAGAACACCAACTTTCTTGATTTCCATGATGGCATCTCTCCTTAATAAATAATCTCTTATTTTGCTTTGAAATCAGGTTTTCTTTTTTCAAGAAAAGCCGAAGCTCCTTCTTTATAATCTTCGGTATTGAGAAGATAATCGAAGAAGGAGCCTTCAAGCTGTAATCCATCTTCAAGGGGCATGTTGTAACCCCTGAGCATTGCTTCTTTTGCAGCCCGGACAGCCAGAGGACCAACCTTGCACAGGGCTTCCGCCCATTCCATTGCTTCGGTCATGAGATTTTCCCTCGGCACTATTTGGTTGATAAGACCTATCCTGTAGGCTTCCTCAGCAGTTAACTGTTTACCCATGAGAACCATTTCGGCTGCTTTTGCCCAGGGTATCATACGAGGGAGTCTTTGAGTTCCGCCCCAGCCGGGTATTACACCAAGGGTTACCTCCGGTGTGCCGAATCTGGCTTTATCACAGGCTATCCTGATATCACAGGCAAGGGCTATTTCCATCCCGCCGCCGAGTGCCACACCATTGACCGCAGCAATAAGAGGTTTGTAAAGGTCCAGCCCATACCTTGGAGCGGAAGGCCAGTACAGGTGATGGTTTTCCTTCATATAGGGAAGGGTTTCCGATACATCAGCTCCCGCACAGAAAGCCTTTTCTCCGCTGCCGGTGATGATACCCACCCATGCTTCCGGGTCGTCACGCAGTTTAATGATCGCTTCATTAAGCTCTTTCCATGTTTGCACATTTATCGCGTTATGAGCTTCGGGACGGTTGATGGTAATAACAGCAATCCTGCCTGATTTCTCATAATCGACGGACATAATGAGACTCCTTGACAAAATATTACGGAAATTCGGGTTGGGGTTACTGCGTTGATTTTAACAAAGCCCTATTTCACTGTCAAGCTGAACCTGCTTGTTGTTATGCCTGATCGGAGTAGGTCAAAGTACTATCCCCAGATGGTGAAAGCACCGCCGACAACGAGCATGATGATACCGATTGTGATTGCTATCCAGCCGCCTGTCTGGAGAGAACCGAATTGAGGCCGTTTCGGCCAACCTTCAAGGAACTCCCTAGTGTCCTGGCGGCTGGATATGGATTCGAAATACCGCTTTTCTTCGCTTTTACCCCATAAAAACGCACCCAGACCGAGAAGTATAAACACACCTCCGATGATCATGAGTATAACCAAATCATTTTGAGGCATTTTCAACCCCCGGACAAGAGGTAATTTAGCCAACTATATATACTTCTGGCGGAATTTGCAACTATGTCAATTCTGCTTTTGCTCCAGCCTCTTCCAGTTTGGCTTTCGCAGCAGCGGCATCATCCTTGTTGAGATTTTCTTTCACGGTGTTAGGTGCGCTTTCAACCAGTTCCTTGGATTCTTTCAGTCCAAGAGCAGTAAGTTCTCTGACTACCCTGATAACGGCAATCTTGTTACCGCCAATCTCTTTAAGGACGACATTGAACTCGGTTTTTTCCTCCTCTTCTTGGGCCGATCCGGCTGCTTCAGCCGGTCCGGCTGCGGCTACTGCTACCGGAGCTGCGGCGGTCACGCCGAATTCTTTTTCAAGAGCTTTTACCAACTCCGCTAGTTCAAGTACAGTCATATTCTTGATTTGTTCGATCAGGCTGTCACTTGAAGCAGATTTCTTCGTTGTTTTCTTTGCAGGAGCTTTTTCTACTTTTAATTTTTCTTCTTCAGCCGGTGTTTCTTCAGGATTTTCCTGTGTCTTAGTTACTTCGTCTGCCATATTATTTTTCCTCCAGTTGTTGAATTTGGGCTTGTAATACTCCCAGTAATCCTCTTATGGGACCGGACAGGCAATTAACAAGTCCTGATATCGGGCTGTTCATTCCACCCAGTATCTTGGATATTAACTGTTCTCGCGTCGGCAGTGTGGATAGAGAATTAACCTGCTGGGGTGTTAGGACGGTATCACCGGTGAATCCGCCTTTTATATCGATATTGATCCGGGATTCACGTATGAAGGCTGCAAGAGCCTTAGCCGGGGCAGTAATGTCATCGTATCCGAACGCTATTGCTATCGGACCTACCAGCGACTCTACCAGGTCTTCCTTGCCTGTTCTTGTTGCGGCGAACCGGGCCAGGGTGTTTTTAACTACTTTATAGTCTCCACCGGCTTCCTGAATTTTTCTTCTTACGGCGGTTAGCTGGGTATTGCCAAGTCCCCTGTAATCGGTCAAAATACCGATAGTGCACTTATTGAATTCTTCTTCAATGCTATCGATAATCTTCGCCTTGTTTTCTTTAGACATAATCAGTCTCCTAACTTCCTCCGGGATAGCTCAATAAAAAAGTCCTTGTGTCGACCGCACAAGGACCATTACTGTGCTACGCAAAAATTGATAAGTGAACTGCGTAGTTTCTAGCTCTGAGTTATCCTCGGCAGGTACTACTATTAAGTCTTTTACGACACCCGCTGTCTCGGGATATCTTATTCGATTGTTATTATTATACCATAAATCGTGGCAGATTAAATCTTCTGAAATTCATAGGCTATCTTTTCTCCGCCTGATTTTACAGGAACTACTTTGACCGCCATTCCGGGAATGATGTCGTTTTCATCAACATCTTTACTTATCCGGCCGAATACTCTCAATCCATCGAAATCCGCGATCGCCAGGGTGTAAGGTGATTCATCTTCAAACCCGGAAGGACCGTAATGGACAATAGTATAGGTTACCAGTTTCCCGGTATCAGCTATCTCGAACCATTCAACATCACTGTTAAGGCAGCTCGGGCAATCCATTTTCGGTGGGAAATAGGCTGTACCACATTTTTTACATCTGGTAGTCATTACTTTGCCCTGTTCCAGGTAGGTTATGAATTCTTCTGTTTTTGCTTCGGTTGTAAAACTGACTGTTCCAAAGTTCTCAAAACCCATATCTCTATCTCCTGAGAATTATCACGTTTCCGTATTGGCCGACTCCGCCGATATTATGTACAAGTCCTATCTCTGCATCTTTAACCTGGGCTTCAGAGGATTCACCCCTGAGCTGGCGGACGATAGTTCTTACCTGTGAACCACCGGTCGCTCCTATTGGATGTCCTTTCGAAAGCAGACCACCGTCGACATTGACGGGTATGCTGCCGTCGGCATAGGTCTGTTTTTCTTCTATTAACCGAACACCTTTACCGGGTTCGGCAAAACCAAGGTCCTCGTAAGCAAGAAGCTCAGAGATAGTAAAACAATCATGTACCTCGGCTACATCGATGTCCCGGGGTGTAACTCCCGCCATTTCGTACGCCTGACGAGCAGCATCTTGAGCGCATGCAAGCCCGGTTATTGATTTTCTGCCGGACATCGTCATAGTATCGGTAGCGGCTCCCATACCGGCAACCCAGATCGGGGTTTTGCATACGCTTTTCGCCACGTCGGCGCTTGCCAGGATTATACAGGAAGAGCCATCTGCGTTGGCGCAGGCATCATATAACTTCAAAGGAGATGTGATTGGAGCAGATTCCATAACATCCTGAAGAGTGAGTTCTTTCCGGTAGGTTGCCTTGGGATTTTTCGCCCCATAGCTGGCATTTTTGACTCTTATTCTGGCAAGTTGCTCTTCCGTAGTTCCATATGTTGCCATATGGGCACGGGCAAACAGTGCATATCCTCCGGGCATTGTTATACCGAAGGGTGATTCCCACAAGATATCGGCACCTCTGCCCATTCTTTCGGCTGCTTCACGTGAGGTTAATTCAGACATCTTCTGGAATCCGATAATGGCTACCACTTTATGGAGACCTGATTTTATCAATGACCAGGCTACTCTCAATCCGGTCGTACTTGATGAGCAAACGGTTTCAACGTAAAATGCGGGTTTGGGAGTGAGTTCCAGGTACTCGGAAATGAGTCCCGACGGGGTTCGTTGCTTGTCATATTCAGGGGCCGAACATGTGATGGAGGCATCGATATCTTTATTTTCAATATCCAGGTCCTCCATGGCTTCTTTAAACGCATCGAAACAGAGTTCCCTGATATTCACGCCGCACTTACGGGCGAATACACTCTGTCCGACACCTATGATTGCAACATCATCCATAAAAATCTCTCCTATGATAATGTGTCTTAATTACAAACGGCTTATATCGCCGGTTGTTTCGCGGATTGCACGACATGGGAGTAGCTGTAGTACTTAACTTGCCGAAAGTGAAAGGGTTGGTCTCAGGTCAAGTTTGATACCCGGTCCACTGGACGTCGAGATGGTCGCTGTTTTAATATACTGTCCTTTGGCTCCACTCGGTTTGGCTTTGACTATCGAGTCGATAATCGTTGTAAGGTTTTCGAGCAGCTTTTTTTCATCGAAACTTGTCTTGCCAAGGGTCAGGTGGATAATTGCGGTACGGTCGAGTTTGAATTCTATCCTGCCTTTTCGCGCATCAGATACAGCTCTTCCAATATCACTCGGCGGTACTACGGTTCCTGATTTCGGGTTAGGCATTAGCCCTTTCCTTCCGAGTACTTTACCAAGTTTACCTACCTTACCCATCATATCCTGGGTGGCTATCGCTGTTTCGAATTCTACCCAGCCTTCTTCAATTTTCTTGATAATATCGTCGCTTCCTACGTAATCTGCTCCGGATTCCTCGGCAATCCTTGCCGCTTCACCCTGAGCGAAAACAAGGACACGCACTTTTTTTCCCAGTCCGTGCGGCAGGAGGGTTACACCGCGTACCTGCTGAGTAGCATTTCGCGGATCAAGCCCCATTCTGAGATGGAGTTCAACAGTCTCATCATATCCCGCATAGGACATCTGCTTAGCCAGAGCTATCGCTTCTTCAGGAGTATACTGCTTTGTCTTGTCCAGGAGTTTTACAGCTTCCTGGTATTTCTTGCCACGTCTTGTCATCTTTGTTATTCTACCTCAATTCCCATACTTCTGGCGGTTCCGGCTATTATCTTCTCCGCACCTTCGATACTGGTTGCACTTAGATCCTTGGCTTTCACCTCGGCTATCTCACGAAGTTGCTTACGTGTTAAAACACCGGCTCTTAGCCGCCCTGTATCACTCGAACCTTTATCCAGGTTCAGGGCCTTTTTTATCAGGTCTGCCGCCGGCGGCATTTTGGTGATGAAAGTGAATGTCCTGTCTTCGTACACCGTAATCTCGGCCGGGATGATAGAACCTGCTTGTGATGACGTCCGTTCATTATATTCCTTGCAGAATTGCATGATATTAACACCGTGCTGACCAAGGGCTGATCCTACTGGAGGTGCCGGATTGGCTTTCCCTGCCGGGATCTGCAGTTTAATAATTGCTTGAACCTTTTTTGCCACTTTTCTCTCCTGGCTATATCAAAATATTGATAAACGTTATAGTTTTTCCACCTGTAAAAAGTCAAGTTCTACAGGGGTCTCGCGACCAAATAGAGAAAGAAGCACCTTTACTTTTCCTTTATCTGCCGCTATTTCATCTACTATTCCCACAAAATCAGTAAATGGACCGTCGGTTACCCTGACGCTCTGCCCTTGCTTGAAACCGACCTTTACTTTCGGAGTCTCGGTATCCATCTGTTTCAGAATCTGATTTATTTCTTCTTCTTTGAGGGGGATAGGTTTATTACCACTGCCGACAAAGCCGGTCACACCGGGGGTGTTTAACACAGTGTTCAGACTCTGGTCGCTTATCTGCATCTGGATAAGAACATAACCGGGGAGAATCTTTTTCGCCACGGTTCGTTTCTGTCCCGCCCGGACTTCAACCTCTTCCTCAGTAGGGACAACGACCCGGGTGATTTCCTCTCCGGAGTCGATGAGCTTGATACGCTGCTCCAGGTTCTTTTTCACCCGGTCTTCATGCCCGGAATAGGTATGAATGACAAACCATTTACTTTCTTCTTTACTTACCATCTATGTGTTCACTCAGGATATATATTGCTAACCCGGTATTATTTGAAAAGATGATGCTTGATAAACCGGGATACCGATGATTACTATCCACCGCCGATAAATACTTCGTTAACAAGCTTGGTGAATCCAAAGTCAATTACGCCCAGCAACAGAGCCATAACGACAGTCACAAGCAGGACCAGACCTGTCAGGTATATTAGTTCACGCCTGGAAAGCCAGGTGACTTTTTTCATCTCAGCAATGATATCGCTGAAAATATTCGTTCTTGCTTTAGGGGTGGTACTTTTCCTTTTAGCGACGGTGTTGCTTCGTTGTTTCATTACAGTGGATAATCTTCCAGAAAAATTGTCTTTATGGAGGAATCCTGAAAAATCTATCTTACCTCCCTGTGAAGCTGGTGAGTACGACACCGCGGGCAATACTTGTTTAATTCCATCCTCTGAGTGTCGTTCCTTCGATTCTTTGTGGATGTGTAAGTTCTTTCCTTGCATTCAGTGCAGGCAAGGTTAATTATGATTCTGGCCTCTGTTTTCTTCTTTGCCATCTCTTCTCAAAGGACTGCTGAAACAACCCGGTATAGGCCATTTCAGCAAGTCATTGTCTTCTCCCTGTATCTAACTATTTGGTAATTATGGATGAATTATGCGATTACCTTACTGACAGTTCCCGCACCAACGGTTCTGCCGCCTTCGCGGATAGCGAACCTGGTACCTACTTCAAGAGCGACCGGGTAAATCAGCTTGATTTTCATACTGATCCTGTCACCAGGCATGGCCATTTCAACGCCTTCAGGCAGCAGGATTTCACCGGTAACATCGGTAGTCCTGATGTAGAACTGTGGTTTGTACCCGTTAAAAAACGGAGTGTGCCTGCCGCCTTCTTCCTTACTCAGAATGTACATCTCGGCTTCGGCTTCAGTATGCGGTTTAATCGAACCGGGAGCGGCAAGAACCTGACCCCTTTCTATTTCATCGCGGTCGACACCCCTGAGAAGGATTCCCACGGCGTCACCGGGTTCTGCATCATCAAGGATCTTGTGGAACATTTCAAGACTTGTTGCGACCACTTTCCTGGCTTCATGATGAAGACCGACAATCTCGATTTCGTCACCGGGTCTTATGATTCCTCTTTCGACCCTGCCTGTTGGTACCGTACCTCTACCCTTGATACTGAAAACGTCTTCAACCGGCATAAGGAAAGGCTGATCTTTCGATCTGACAGGTGTAGGAATATTTTCGTCAACTGCGTCCATAAGATTCCAGATGCCGCTACACCACTGACAATCTCTGGAGCCACAGCCGCATTCGAGAGCTTTAAGAGCGCTTACACGAACTACCGGAATTTCATCGCCGGGGAAGTTGTACTCGCTGAGAAGCTCTCTGACTTCTATTTCAACGAGTTCCAGAAGTTCTTCATCTTCCATCGCGTCGACCTTATTGAGAGCTACAACCATGCTGGGTACTTCCACCTGCCTTGCCAGCAGAATGTGTTCTCTTGTCTGAGGCATGACACCGTCATCGGCGGCCACTACCAGGATCGCACCATCCATCTGAGCAGCGCCGGTGATCATGTTTTTAATAAAGTCCGCGTGACCGGGACAGTCGATATGAGCATAGTGCCTTTTCGCAGTCTCATATTCGACGTGAGCGATAGCGATGGTAACGCCGCGTTCTCTCTCTTCCGGTGCGTTATCAATACTATCGAACGAACGGTAACCAACGTTGGGATTACTCTTTGACAGACACAGCGTAATTGCCGCGGTAAGAGTAGTCTTGCCATGGTCAACATGACCGATGGTCCCCACGTTACAGTGCGGTTTGATGCGTTCGTATTTCTGTTTAGCCATTTCGTCCTCCCTTTAATCTAAGCCCACAACCAGATTCGAACTGGTGACCTCATTCTTACCAAGAATGCGCTCTACCGGCTGAGCTATGTGGGCAACTTGCTATATTATACAGACTATTATATTCGTATGTCCAGCCCGGACTGCTATTTAATACAGTGGTGGAGAGGGCAGGATTCGAACCTGCGAAGCCCGTCAGGGCGACAATTTTACAGACTGTTCCGATTAACCACTCCGGCACCTCTCCAGATAACACCCGGGAATCCCCTGAAACACTAGCCCGAGAGGGGAGTCGAACCCGCTAACCTACCGATTACAAGTCGGTTGCGCTGCCATTGCGCCACTCGGGCAACACAATACGTTAGTGTACAAGATAAGCTCGAAAAAAGCAATACTAGCCTCAATGTGTTAAGCAGTGTTAAGCAATCGAAAGAACTGATCGATATGTTTTTTTATCCCGAAAAGACGGGCTACCACGCAAAACGATCGAGTGTCACAAGCTACATCTCACACGCTCTATAATTATAATCGGAATTAACATAAATGGTCAAGAGACTGAGATTCAGCAATTTATGATTCAGAAATTTATTAACTCGTTAAAGTGCTGATAACGGAATGCATCTCTCAGAGCTTACTAATATTAAGGTAGACAACATCGACTGGCAGGATCGATTACATGAAGTACATTATTTCGTCGGGTATATCAGTCGGAATGCTTATCCCGATAGATGTGGTTTAAAAATAATTATCATTTCTGGTCGACCACAAATAAAATATATTGGAAAAACCGGGTGATTCTGCTTGACAAAATTACCCGGTATTGATATATTTAATTTGCGTACACGATACGCATTTATTTTTGTGTACGTTCTGTACCTTAACAATTGGATAGTGAGAGGAAGGTTCAAAACAAGCAAATTCAATGTCATTTTTTTGAGAGTTTGATCCTGGCTCAGGATAAACGCTGGCGGCGTGCCTTACGCATGCAAGTCGAACGATTCTGATTTATCAGTTTAGTGGCAAACGGGTGAGTAACACGTAAGTAACCTGCCTTTAAGCAGGGGATAACTCCGGGAAACCGGAGCTAATACCGTATGTGATAGTAGAGGTAATGCACTACTATTAAAGCCTTCGGGCACTTAGAGAGGGGCTTGCGTCCGATTAGCTAGTTGGTGGGGTAACGGTTCACCAAGGCTGTGATCGGTAGCTGGTCTGAGAGGACGGTCAGCCACACTGGGACTGAGACACGGCCCAGACTCCTACGGGAGGCAGCAGCGAGGAATTTTAGTCAATGGGCGAAAGCCTGAACTAGCGACGCCGCGTGGGGGATGAAGGTTTTCGGATTGTAAACCCCTTTTATCAGGGAGGAATAATGACAGTACCTGATGAATAAGTCATGGCTAACTACGTGCCAGCAGCCGCGGTGATACGTAGGTGGCGAGCGTTATCCGGATTTACTGGGCGTAAAGCGGGTGCAGACGGTCTTTCAAGTCGGGCGTAAAATCTCCCAGCTTAACTGGGAGGGACCGTTCGATACTGTGAGGCTTGAGGACAGCAGGGGGAGGTAGAATTCTCGGTGTAGTGGTGGAATGCGTAGATATCGAGAGGAATACCAGTGGCGAAGGCGGCCTCCTGGGCTGTTTCTGACGTTCAGACCCGAAGGTGTGGGGAGCAAACAGGATTAGATACCCTGGTAGTCCACACTGTAAACGATGGATACTAGGTATAGGGAGTATCGACCCTCTCTGTGCCAAAGCTAACGCGTTAAGTATCCCGTCTGGGAAGTACGGCCGCAAGGCTAAAACTCAAAGGAATTGACGGGGGCCCGCACAAGCAGCGGAGCGTGTGGTTTAATTCGATGCAAAACGAAGAACCTTACCAAGGCTTGACATGTTAGAAGTAGTGAACCGAAAGGGGAACGACCTGTTAAGTCAGGAACTATCACAGGTGCTGCATGGCTGTCGTCAGCTCGTGCCGTGAGGTGTATGGTTAAGTCCTGCAACGAGCGCAACCCCTGTTGCCAGTTGTATTCTCTGGCGAGACTGCCTCGCACAACGGGGAGGAAGGTGGGGATGATGTCAAGTCAGCACGGCCCTTATGTCTTGGGCTACACACACGCTACAATGGATGGTACAATTGGTTGCAATAGAGTGATCTGGAGCTAATCCCAAAAACCATCCTCAGTACAGATTGCAGGCTGAAACTCGCCTGCATGAAGGTGGAGTTGCTAGTAACCGTAAGTCAGCATATTACGGTGAATACGTTCTCGGGCCTTGTACACACCGCCCGTCACGTCATGAAAGTTGGCAACACTTGAAGTCAATGGGCTAACCCGCTTCTAGCGGGAGGCAGTTGCCGAAGGTGGGGCTAGCGATTGGGACGAAGTCGTAACAAGGTAGCTGTAGCGGAAGCTGTGGCTGGATCACCTCCTTTCTAGGGAGTGTAAAAGGTGTGTAACCTTACTCCTAGGTCGGTCACCGGTCCTATGAAACCGGTGCTATACCTCCTCTCACTATCCAATCGTTAAGGTTTTTTGTTTCCAGAGTTACCGGCGCTTAAAAACGTTTCCCTCTTTCTTTTACCCGCTCTCTGATAGCATCAAACACGGAACGCCTTGCTTTCATCAATCGCCAGGACATAGACTCGGATTGACCGGAACTGCTTTCAGGTCCATAACGTCTGGCAAGGAATGCATCAAGGATATATTGTATAGAGTCTTTCTCCAGGGGGAATTCCGAAATCAGCCGGGTGCAATACTCGAGGGGCGTCTGGGAAGGCAAAGGCCCTGTGTTTGCCTGTTGAGCTAATTCGCACATACCGGCGTATACCTCTGATTCGTATTCAGCGCCACTCGGGCGTTTCTCACCCGTTTTTCTCCTGCGGAAGAACACAAAGTACATGATCACAGCTGCAGGTATACCTGTTCCCAGGAACAGGAACGGCCAGAACAATACAATGGAAGTTGTATCAAGTGATACTCTTGATGGCTGATAACTTGATGAAGATACATTGGAGGGTATCATGAACTGCTCCATATACATATACGGGTCCCATATTTCAGTTCCTCCACCTCCGGTGAACGCTTCCACCCCTACTATACCTCTTGGAGAACTGGTTCCGGGGGTCGATTCGAATTCCACCCATCCATATCCCGGGAAATATACTTCTGCCCAGGCATGACGGTTGCTAACGAGGACGACATATTTACCTGAATCGGAATCCAGTTCACCGTATCGATATCCGGTACAGAACCGCGACGGCACGCCGGCGGCGCGAAGCAGTACCACCATTGCCGTTGCGAAATCACCACACGCTCCTGATTTTTCACTGAAACAGAAGAATTCCACGGCATCTGCCCCTTCCGGTGGTGTGTCTGCTTTCAGGCTGTAGGAAAACTGCGCCAAATTATCGCTGATGGCAAGGGCTTTTTCATATGGTGTCGTAGCGTTCGCGGTTACATTGGCGCTTAGTATCCTGACCTGCTCGGGCAAGCTGTCAGGCAATTGAAGATAATATTGCACGATTTCCTCCGGATATTCTGTACCGGCTTCCATAAGTTGCCGGGGGGTTGCAGATATTACACTTGAAGTAACCCTGTATTTTTGCCCAACGTCGAGAGTATATGGCACTACGGCAGCAATTATATTCTCCGGGGTAGGCCGTTCATCCGGAGAACCGGATTCTGCCGGTGCCAGACTATAAAGTGTAACCGGGATGCCAGAGGAGATGAACTGGCCTGTAGTAAGCAGGATATCAGTTTTCAGGAGGACTTCTACGTCGAATGTTATCTCTTTCCGACCGGTCAGGAATTCATCCACGTTTATCAATAATTCTTGCCCTTGCGGGTATTCAATTACTTCGCTGTTTGTCCAGCCTGAGGATTTATAGACATCATAAACCCATGTTCGCCAGTATCGGGGAGAGTCAGAGGTTACTATAAATTGCACATCATCGCCAAAACGTTCATAGTTGCCGGTAAATAAGTACTCACCCTGATCCTCTGCAGCTATAAGCGGCTGTTTTCGCGGTACTTTTGCCAGAAAATTGGTCAGGTATTCCTCGATATTATCCAGGATCGGAGTTTCATCAGCATCGATATTTGCAACCCTTCCGAGTGTGATATCCGGCGTAAGCCAGGTTATCATGCCAGCCAGGATACTGATACTGAGTAATGAAGACGTAAAAAACCGGATGATTCCGTATGATGTTATTATACCGCTGGTCTCGACCAGAGAGATGTTTTTCACCAGCCTGACCTGGCCGATGAGCAGCATGGCGGATATCAGGAAGAATATGAGAAAACCGTGGTAGTTCGATGGAAGGTTGCTGAGATTGATAAGGAGGACGATTACTCCCGAAATAGCTACACCCCAGGCGTTCTGCCGGCGTAAGACGAGCCATGTGGATATATAACCGAGGAACCAGGTAAAAAGGACCAGGAATATGACGAAATGTATCGAACTTTCATCTGTCCGTGCCATGCTGATCACTCCCCAGAATGATTCCAGGGCAGTGCCGAGACGCTCATGCCATGGCAGTTGTGACGGAGGCAGGACGCTGAGTGTCTGCCACGCGGTCACCAGCAGGCCACCGGTAATAAATATGGGCCAGTTGACCAGCCGGCGGAATTGTCTTTTTGCTAATATGACTCCTGTGAGTACGGACAGAATCAAAACGAAAGTCAGTGAAGGCTGACTCTCCAGCCAGTTAGCCCGTTCTATGGATAATATGGCTATCTCAAGCGTGATAAACGTCAACAGGACAGACATCCACGCTTGCTGCAGCCATACCCAGGGGCGGTGATGTTTTGGTTTATTTATCCTTGATGGTATACCGCCAAATCTGTATGTCATTACCGATTATTCTCCATACATAAGCGGTGAAGATATGTGCCTGCTGTCCAGTATCCTGGCAATATTATCATCTTTCCTTACTATATAGACCTGGGCGCCGCCTGCCGCGAGATCTCTCGCTTGTTTGAGACTGCCGGGTCTTCCTCCGAAGCTGGTTGAGTCCAGCAGGATCGCTACAACCAGGCATCCTCTGTTGCGAAGAGCGTGTACATTCGTAATAAGGTCTGCTTCGATAAATGGCGTGATTATGATTACGACAGAATCTCTATCAAATCGACTCATCTCTTCCGATATGAGGTGTCCGACCGACTCTTTCCCGGCTGCTCGTATCCGGGCAAGCGCTTCATCTACCCTGTATCTGAATTCATCATCGAAACCGGGCGTGAAACAATACCGTCGGTCACCGGCCATCAGCAAACCTGTCTCTTTTCCGGCATCCAGATATTTGTTTAACAATGAAGAAGCTATTGTGACTGCATAATCCTCGGTTGATTCTTCCCGGTTTGCTGTATGATCTTCCCGAAGCATATTCAGAACGAGCCATACATTCCGGGACTGGTATCTCATCTGATCATTTTCGAAAACCTTTACCATGAGGGTGCCCACATGTGCGGTACTGGGCCAGTGGATATGGTTTAACGTGTCGCCACTGGTGTACTCGCGCACCTGGCCTATGGTAGAACTCGTCTCGCTTCTCAGCAACTGACCTGTTCCGTAGTCGGTTCCAACGTAGGTCTCCGGCTCAAAAAAGGGTAGAAGAAGTGTTTCCGGAAATACCAGGATGTTTTTAGTTTCTCCTGAAATCCGGTTTAGAGTAATTAGACCAAGAGGGTCCGAAACCGTAATATTAACGGTTCCCAATGAGTATAATCCTCTCCGCAGACAGTCTATTCTCGACTTCCACGAGTGCGAATCTTCCGGTGACAGGTCTAAAAAGACTGAATTCCCATATCCGGGTAAATCTGAAACTCCACTTACTATTAAACCGGATTTAGGGATGACACTGTTGTTCGATACAATGAATTCTTCTTCAAACCAGTCGCCAACCCGTGAATGTCCGGGGAGGTCTTTTACCTTAACTTCTATACCGCGGACATTTATAATCAACCAGAGATAACCGAGTACGAGTATGATTACCGAAAAAATGAAAAGCTGCCATACCAGTGATGAACCGATAATGAGGCCCAGAAAGGCAATCAGAATCGGTATTATGATAACGACAGGTTTAACTTTCATAAATCTTACGTCCCGCGGGTAATATCATGAATGTGAACCGGCACGTTATGAATGCCGCCGGTCATGAGGCACGCCCGGAACCGGCACGGTTTCGAGTATCTCGGAAAGAATAGCTTTAGCGTCGCCACTCCTGGTATTAGATGAGGTGAGGGGTTTGATACGATGTGACAGTACCGGGATGACCAGGGCTTTTACATCGTCGGGAAGAACATAGTCCCGCTTTTCCATCAGTGCCCGTGCTTGAGAAGCACGGTAGAGTGCCAGTGAACCGCGTGGGGAAGCCCCGAGATATAAAAAGGAATGATTGCGTGTCGCTCCGGTTATGGCGACGATATATTCCTTAATGGTGCTGTCAACGTGAATCCGGCTGACTATTTCCTGTATCGATATCACCTCTTCGGCTGTTGTTACCGCTTCCAGGTTCTCTATCGGGTGGATAAACTGCTGCCTGTCCAGGATATCTATCTCGTTCGAAGGCGATGGGTAGCCGAGGTTGATGGACATCAGAAACCTGTCGAGTTGCGTTTCCGGCAGCGGAAAGGTGCTTTCATACTCAACCGGGTTTTCAGTTGCGAGAACATGGAATGGTGCCGGTATATTATAGGTGGTTCCGTCTACACTGACCTGTTTTTCTCCCATACATTCCAGTAAAGCCGATTGTACCCTGGGATTAGCCCTGTTTATTTCATCGGCCAGGATAATATTCGACATTACCGGGCCGGGGCGATACTCGAAATCGGCAGTTTTCTGGTTGTACACGGATACGCCGGTCACGTCGCCGGGAAGCATGTCGGGTGTAAACTGGATTCTCTTGAAAGTACAGTCGATGGATTTTGCCAGGCTCCGGGCAAGCATGGTTTTACCGACGCCGGGCGGATCAGCGATAAGCAAATGGCCCTGGCTGATGACGGCCATTACGGCCAGTTCCACAGCCTGGCGTTTACCTATTATAATTTTTTCAACATTATTTATTATCTTTTCAATGGTTTTCTGTGTTTCAGTCACGGCGTTGTCCATTCCATTCCTCCTCACCTGATAACAGCTGCGGTTACCAGCCCCCTGTCTATATTATAACAGCCCTACACTATATTTCTCCAATTTTATCGAAAAGGAACGAGATTTCAATACCAATAATGCTTAACAATGGAAGAACTGGACATTACGGTAGATGATTTTTTACTACTGCATTTTCGAACGAATTATTGTAGAATAGCAGACAACGCAGAGTGATGAAAGGAGAACGATATGACTACACGAAAAGAATTCAACGGATACGGAGACCTTCTTGAAAAAACGCTCAGAATGCACACGTCGCCGCTTGCGGTGAAGATGTTGGAGACCGAAGATGATATTCCCGAAGGAGCCTACCGGCCGAAAAGGGATGACGGCGTTCACTACTCCCAGTGACAGGCGTTTGCCATGTCACGTCGTGACAAAAAGACAGTAGCCATGCTCAAAGAGGATAGCTGGTGCCCGGCGCCGATCACCGCTTACGGCCTGGATGACAGACCGGAGAGACCGGATATGGTGCCGGGACAGGCGATGGGGTATTACACGCTCGAACCGTATAAGTACATCGGGATACTCACCGCGCCGCTTAATACCGCAACCTATATCCCCGACCTGGTACTGATGTATCCCACGACCAACCAGTTGAGAAGCCTGATGATGGCAGTGCCCAAGGAAGAGGTCGAGACGCTGCATACCCATTATTTCGCGCCTTCCTGCACCTACGCTATCGTGAATCCAATGCTGACCGGCGAGTACTGGATTGTTCTGCCCGATCCCGGAGAGACCGCCCGCGCCCTGGCCGATGACGGCGAGATGATGATTACGATTCCGGCGAACAAGATGGAAGCGCTGATGAACAGGGTGAAGGAAATGGGCGAAAGGATGGGGCGGTTCGGGCTGGAAAGCAGGCTGATGCTCCATGACTTCCCGCAGCCAGACCATTATATCAGGGCATTTGAAAGGTGGGGGATGGAGCACAGCGAGTACGGCAGTTATAAAATGTAAGGTGGCATTACAACGTAAATCTTGCTTTTTACTGAGAAAATGGGTTAAAATCAATACGATTTAACCCCGTGGGCCATTAGCTCAGTTGGTTAGAGCGCAGTCCTGATAAGACTGAGGTCTCTGGTTCGAGCCCAGAATGGCCCACCAAGTATTTCCACTTCTTATATTCTTTAATAATATATCTCTCTAATCGTCTATATACTCATAGACCTGGTAATTCCGGATACTCGAATTCTTTAAGCACGGTATTATCTGTCGTATTGACGCCAAGTTTATTGACCGTCTTCGATACCGGATAGGCTGTCATCTGGTCGGCTTCGTAAGGTAATAACATGGACTTGATATCGTCATCGGTCAGTCCGTCTTCGAGCCACTTGTTTTCATGGTCCTTTTTTAAAATAACGGGCATTCTCTTACGGGTGTTGTGCACTTTCTCAAGAAGTGAATTGGCGGTGGTCGTTATCACCGAACAGGTCTTTACCGTCTCACCGCTTGCCGGATCGGTCCACACATCCCATATACCGGCAAGCGCGAACGGTTCATTTGATTTCAGGTTGATGTGATACGGATAGGTTTTCCTGCCGATATGACGCCACTCGTAGAATCCGTCGACCAGAATAAGACAGCGTTTGTTCCGTATCGCGTGCCTGAACGATGGTTTCTTGAAAATGGTCTCGGCCCTGGCATTGAGTGTTCTCTGCCTGATCTGGTTGGCCGACTCTTTATCCTTTACCCAGAACGGTATCAGTCCCCATATGTAGTATTGAATTCGGTGACGGTCTTCGCTGCTGATAACCGGTACCTCCGGGTAGGTAAAGGCGTTGACGCTGTACATCGGCTGAAACGACTCGGACGCAGGAAACTCGACGCCGAACCTTAATACAATATCCGCCGGTTTCATGGTGATAGATGTGTAGTAACACATACGTATATTATACAGCGGATATGCGGAGAGTAGTGTGATGAGACTACGATTAGGATATTGATATTGAGCGACACGGGCGCTCTCGAACGGCGCGGACGTTAAAGCGGTTAGTCAATTCTTAGGACACGCAGATGTAACGATAGCGCTTAAAGTCTATCATCATGTAACGCCGAAAGCGATCAGGACGATGCATCGAGAGTATAGTCCAGTTGCTAAGGCGATAGTTAACTAGATTTCTTTGCATATGTGTATTTTACAGAGGGTACGTTAAGAAATAATTGTCGCCAATCATTATTATATTTCTTTTTAAATTGTGAGAGTTCGCCGAATCTGTATTTGGTAAGAATTTTATTATAGCTTGAGATTACCGTTTGGCAACTAAATTGTAATACCATATTAGCATCTCTCAAGTGTCTGATAGGCTCTAAAGTTGCTGTACCGGAGCTTAGTAGTATATGGTCTCTATACGAACCTACGTGCATTACTTCTGAACCTTTCGTATAGTACAGGTCATAAGCTGCCGATTCACCGACATCTGATGCGAGTAGCGCAATTGATTTAATACCCAAAGGTTCATACCAGTAAGGATATTTCTTTCCTGCATTTTCGAAAGCATCATTAATTTCTTTCCATCCTGGCTTCTCAAGGAATTTGTTAAATTTATCGAGATCTGTACTCGCTTGAGTACTTACTGAATCATCAAGAGATTCTATAATCTCATTAAAGTCTTTATAAATCCCTTCATATCTAGTTCTTTCTGGCGTATCAGGGGTTAGTCTTAATGCAAAGTATTTTTGTTTGCGAATACAAGAAACATAATAGAACTTAGCTCTTCGTTCCGAGTCTTGTTTCATTATAAAAAGCATATACAATAAGCCTTCAAAGGCGGCTCGTGCCTGGAGAAAAGCAGGATGTGTCGAGCCAGCCGAGAGTAAGATTTGCACGCCATCGACCATCTGCACTATTTGTTTCAGTAATACGCCGATAATAATTAAGTCTTCAATCTTTTTCTTACTCGAATCAAGCGCACGAACTATCAAATTACTACCATAGTTAACAAGGTCGATAAGTAAATCGATATGTCCTGCATAAGTATTGGTTGCATTATTTATGCTCATAGAGCGGTCGAGTATTGACTTCAATTCTTTTTCTTTCATAATAAAAACTCCACTTTGGATAGTATGTATAATATATCTTCAAACTCACCTATATGACAGTCATGTATAAATTCGTAATAAATTCCGCACGACATCTACTCAATTTAAATTTACATTTTTCTTGAGCGTATAGCCGGGCTTTATGCGTCATTTTCAACGAAATTGCGACTTATTTGCGATGCTATTCGAGGTACGAAACATCAATAGGCGAAGAGGCATCTCCGAGACCTTTTTGGGCTAGATGATGGTAGGTACAAAATATCGTCTTTTCGTAGCCGCGTATAGTTTTCGTTAATCGGATCGGAAAAACACGTCTTTTTGTATCCTAGCGTGATAGGTATCTACTAAGAAACTTTCCTTGATTTATAATTCGAATACCATCCGATTATAAAGAAAAGAACTGAGCATATATACATGAAATAATCGTTATCCATTGCAAGTGCCAAGCCTAAAGCCCCGACTGCAAAACCCCATGATACATATCCCCCATTTTCATATCTTGATTTCTTTTCTTGTTTTATATCCTCGGCTCTCCACTTTTCGAGCTTTCTCTCTAGCGCGTCTATTTTATCATTGTTCGCCATTATGATACCTCCAAGTAGTTCGTTATCGTATTATATCATGTTAGCAGTCTAATAACGTCATTTTTCAACAATCTCCCGGCACA
>MGML01000115.1:5409-8007 GCA_001796415.1 Chloroflexi bacterium RBG_13_46_14 | reverse complement strand
TGGGCTTTCCAGCCGGAAAGTTCCTCAAGTGAGATTTCCTCACCGAGTTGGGCTTTAACGATGGCAGGTCCGGCTATTCCCATGTAGCCGGTGTTCTTACACTGAATGAGGAAGTCCTGCATAATCGGGTGATAGGCCTGACCTCCAAGGCAGGGTCCCATCAGGAGGGCGATCTGGGGGACAATACCGGAAGCGCGTATCTGGGCTTTAAAAAGCATCCCGTAGGCTTCGAGGGTGTCCATGCCTTCTTGGAGACGGGCTCCACCCGAGTCGTTCATTCCGACTACCGGCCACCCCATCTCCTTGGCGAATTCTATCGCCCGGATCTCTTTCAGGCCGTGGTACTCGCCGAATGTTCCGGATAAAGCCATATAGTCCTCGGCAAAAGCGACAACCGGTCGGCCATTGACGAGTCCCCAGCCGGTTACGACGCCTTCCGCGGGGATTTCCCGTTTATCCATACCGAAATGGGTAGTGCGGTGTTTTACGAAAAGACCTATCTCGGTAAACGTACCGGAGTCAAAGAAGTAGTCCAAACGTTCCCTGGCTGTCCACTGACCGCCTTCATGTCGTTTTTTAATAGCCTCAGGGCCGCCCATACGGGTGATTTTTTCTCGCCTTTGCCTGTAATCATCGATAAGTTCCTGTGTCGTCGCCATTTTTATACTCCCTCAAAATATTTACTGTAAAACACCGTTAAAAAAATTTACGTCCGCTTTTCCGGCGGACGTAAATTATACACTGTTAAAGTCCCATTTCCGAGGCTACAACCTCGCGGTAGTAGTCGGAACTCCCATAAGAGAGAGCCGCGGCTTTTCCGGTCCTGGTATAGTAATGCAGGTCATGGTCGATAGTGCAGCCGATAGCCCCGTGTATCTGGTGAGCGAGTGTGCTGACGCGCTCGAAGGCCTCGGAAGCCCATGCCTTGGCTATGGCTACCTCTTTTGTGGCGGGAAGGCCATCATTCAGTTTCCAGGCGGCTTCATAGGTGCTGAAACGGGTGCCGTCCACATCTATCGCCATGTTGGCGCAGTAATGCTGGATAGACTGGAAGCTGCCGATAGGACGGTCGTACTGGACTCTCTCCTTGGCGTAATCAACAGTCAGATCAAGACTCTGCTGCATGGCGCCGATGATGGTGCAGCACTTGGCTGCCGCCGCATATTCTACGGTTTTCCGGACTATTTCATAGCCTTTTCCGGCTTCGCCGAGGATATTTTCTTTCGGTACATTGACATTCTTGAATATTACTTCATTCAACTTGTCACCAGCCATTGTCTTCAAGGGGTTAATCGTAATACCATCACTTTTCGCATCGACTATGAACACGGTGATATTATTGCCTGTCCTGGCGGCACAGAGAATATAGTCGGCGACATTAGCGTCGGGAACGAACATCTTGATGCCGGATAAAGTATAAGAGTCGCCGTTTTCCCTGGCAATGGTTTGTATCGAATCGGCATCGTATCCACCGCTTTCCTCGGTGATGGCGAAGGTGAATATGGCTTCCCCACCGGCTATCTGCGGCAGATATTCCTGCTTCTGTTCTTCCGTGCCGTAATTCATGATGGGAAGGCTGCCGAGAACGACTGTTGAGAAGTACGGTCCGGGCATCGCGGCTCTTCCTATCTCTTCAATCAGGACTGCCAGGTCGAGGAAGGTCATCCCGCTTCCACCGTAGACTTCCGGTATTATCAGACCGGTCCAGCCAAGCTCTACCATTTCTTTCCAGAGTTCGGGAGAGTAACCTCTTTCGTCCTCTTCGAGTTCCTTAACCAGTGTCCTGGGACATTTATCGGTCAGGAAGTCGCGAGCCATTGTCCTGAGCATATCCTGTTCTTCGGTATAATTAAAATCCATTATCTTACTCCTTTAAGAGATGATATTTTAAAATCCCTAGCTGCTCGGTAATCCAAGTCCCCTGGCGGCTATCACGTTTTTCAGTACTTCCGAGGTTCCGGCCTGGAGGCTGTAACCGGTGGAAGAGAGGTAGGAGTGGGGACCCATACCTGTGATCGGTGCGTACCTGGACTCTGCCCATAACTGGCCGTACTGGCCAAGTATGTCCATGGTAATGCTGGCAAGCCGTCGCTCGAAGGCGGTGCTGTATGCTTTTGCTTTTGCCGCTTCAACATTCGGGGCATGGCCTTCCTTCATCACCATCACCACCTTGTAGGTAAGAAGCCGCCCAACCTCGAATTCTATCTGCAACTGCGCCAGTTTCTGGCGGACAAGGGGATCTTCGGCGATAGGTTTACCGTTGCGTTTTGTCTCTTTTGTGAATTTCAGAATCGCATCGAAAAGCGGGTAATTACCCATCAGTCTTTCCATGCCGGCTCTCTCGTAGTCAAGCTGGTTGACCACCTGGTAGAAGCCGCGGTTCTTTTCACCGATAAGGCAGGTCTTCGGTATCCGAACGCCATCGAAGAATACCTCAGCCCAGGCAGTGCTGCCGGTGATGTCGATGGTGGGGGTGATGGTGACGCCCGGCCGGTCGGTCTCGAACACGAATTCGCTGATACCGCGGTGCTGGGGTGCGTCGGGGTCGGTCCTGGCTACCACATATATAAAGTTCATGAACATCCCGCAGCTTGTCCA
>MGML01000115.1:0-5324 GCA_001796415.1 Chloroflexi bacterium RBG_13_46_14 | reverse complement strand
TCGCTTAACCCGAGTCCGACAAAGGCTTCACCGGCGATGATCTTGGGTAATATCCATCGCTTCTGCTCCTCGGTACCGTAGCGGAGGACAGCGCCGCCAATCTGACGGTCGGCGAACCAGTGGCAGGCCGCCGGAGCGCCATAGCGAAGCATTTCTTCAGTCAGGATAAGCCGGTCGATATGATCGCGACCCTGTCCGCCGTATTCCACCGGCCAGGTCAGGCCTATCCATCCTTTCTGGGAGACTTTCTTGGTAAATTCGGGAGAATATCCCTGGATCCAGGCGTCGCAGGCTGGTTGAAAAGTGCCCTGCTTAATTTCATCTTCAAGGAATTCTCTTACTTCCTGTCTGAATTTATTCTGTTCTTCGGTGAATTCAAAGTTCATGAGCATTCCTCCTTTATCCCGGCATGTTCGAGACGGGTAGCATTCGAATATTGCTGGGATCAGTTCTTTTACATTAATATATGCGGTTACAGTGTAATAACCCAGTATTTCCTGTGCTATTTCAAGAGTGGTAAATACAGGACATTTACTGTATTTTCAAGGCTATTTTATGATACCAGATATTGCGTGAAAAAAAAAGGCGTTTTTTTGCGAAAGAATGATAAATCGTGATAAATTATGTTCCAAAAATGTGCCAGCACGGCTGTCATAACATCTATTGACAATTATCATGGCACGGCCTAAACTACGTGTAATATAAGCGAAAATTGAATTTAGAACTATTTTCATCAATAAGAGCGCTGGAGCTGCTGCTTTAATTTGATTTCAGCGCTTTTTTATATTTGAAAATATGCTAACCGGCTTACAGGTTATACCAGGAGGTGGAGATATGTGAGTGGCAATCCCTGTTGTGGTTTCATTATCACGACAGTGGTATTTGGTTTTCTACGTGTGGTTTAATATTAACGGAAGGAGAGTCTATATGAAAAAAATTGCATGGGTCGTAATCTGTTGCATCATGACTTTATCACTCGTAATAGCGTCCTGCGGCACTTCCGAAGAGAGTGGAGGCAAGGTTACAGAGGAAGGGAAGGGTCAGACTATTACGACCAAGGTAGAAGAAAAAGAAATAAAAACCGAATTGGGGACGGAAGAGAAAATTGAAATTTCGAAGGATGCTCCTCAATACGGTGGGACGATAACCATATCTGTTGCGGGAGATCCAAATCCTAACCTGCTGGGATGGTTCGCCAGCGGTCCCCAGCATATCGCCCACAACAGTATCTGGACCGGCGACTGGACCAAGGGCATCGCAGGTGGTTACGGCACAGGCGAAGTCCTCTGGGAAGAGAATACGAACGTACCTGAACTCAATATCGGCTCTGTAGCCGAAAGCTGGCGCTGGGTGGTTAACGAAGCCGATAATACGGTTGAAACATATGTAACACTTCGCGATAATCTCTATTTCGCACAGCCTGATACAGAAGCCGGACGCATGGCAGGTGGTCGGAAGCTGACTACTGATGACGTGGTCTGGTGTATCCAGCAGCATATCAGTAATCCCGAATCGGACAACTGGAAAGGTTTCCCGATGTGCCGCGAGATTCCGGTAGAGAAAATCGGTCCCAGTGAAATCAAGATTACCCATCCCTTCAATCTCCACCTCGACAGCATAATGCGGCTGTTCGCCTATGTGCTGATGTTCCCTCCGGAATTGTGGGACGCTTACGGATATGACAGCGCTACCGATCTGAATCTTTCAGTAGGGACGGGCGCCTACTATGTCAAGGACTATGTTGTCAGTAACATGGTTTTAATGGAGAGGAATCCGAATTTCTGGATGGCCGATCCGATCGGACCCGGCAAAGGTAACCAACTGCCTTATGCCGATAAAGTAAAATTCATTATCATGCCTGACCTTTCAACCCGGCAGGCAGCCCTGAGGACAGGGAACATCGATTTGCTGCCATACACGAGATTGGAAGACGCCAATCTGTTTGCAAAGCAGATCCCTCAACTGAAGATCGCCCAACGCGGCGGCGGCCATGAACAGCCGATATTCTTTAGGATGGACCAGGCTCCTTTTGATAATGTTAATGTCCGTCGAGCGATGCAAATCGCTATCGACCTGAATGAAATAAACGAATCTCTCTACGAAGGTAAAGCAACCCTGATAAACTTCCCTTATTACTACACCCCGGCTTATGCAGATCTTTATCTCAGTCTTGACGATCCGGACTGCCCGGCTTCCGTTAAAGAGTTATTCGACTATAATCCTGAGAAAGCCAAGCAATTGCTTGCGGACGCCGGTTACCCGAACGGTTTCAAGACAGAACTGGTAATTGTTTCTGTATGGGCTGATTACTACTCGATTTTAAAGGAATACTGGGCGAAAATAGGTGTCGATGTCGAACTGAGACCCGTACAGGATTTCGGACAGCTTATCGGGACCAATTCAGCCCGTGATTTTAATGGAATGATAGCTCAGTTCATCTCACCCTGTTCAACCTATCCTGAACAGGCACAGTACACCGGCGACGGCTGGCTTAACCCCAGCCGTGTCAATGATCCATACGTAAACGAGATGGCCGACAAGGCTCGCGCGGCAGGCATAACCAACCTGACCGAGGCTATGGGAATAACGAGGGAACTAACGAAATACCTCCTCGACCAGGCATATGCTCTCCAGGCACCTCATTTCCCGAATTACAACATGTGGTGGCCCTGGCTAAAGAATTACAGCGGTGAAGTCAGCGTTGGTTATATGAGGGGCGAATGTAACTGGGTACAATATATCTGGGTAGACCAGGACCTGAAGAAGGAAATGGGATACTAATACATTTCTTAGTAATACCAAAAAGATGGGGGCACTCGGAAGAGTGCCCCCATCTTTGTTCTCAATAAATATTTTATTCTAGCCGGAATACGTATAAAGCGGCTGGCCGTCGGTTATGAGTCTTGTCTGAGCGTTCAGTACTTTTCTCAGATGTTTAGGCAGGGCGAACATGTACTGATGGGTTATTCCATCATATAGGTTAAGATTGGTAATACCCCGTTCTTTGAGTCTGGCGTCGACCTCTTCAGTTGACATAACAGGTGTGACATCATTCGAAGCGAAACAGAAGCCCCAGGGGCCTCCAAAGGATGGGACATCAACCTGATAGGGATGAACTTCAGTAAAGGCTGTTTTCAAAGTGTTGAATACGGCTGAAAAGTTCAATAGTTCATTAAAGGCAGCACATCCTGCCTGGACGGATATTATACCATTCCCTGCCAGTTTCTCCTGTACTATACGGTAGAATTCCTCGGTATAGAGAAGATATGCCGGCCCTTCCTCAACAGGTTCGGTAAGGTCGATGATGATTATATCAAAAGCTTCCTTACTGTCTGCCAGGTATTGCCTGGCGTCGGTATGATAAAGCTCAACACGTTCGTCTTCAAAGGAACCACGGTGGTGTTCCGGGAGATATTTTTTACAGATGGATATTACTTCATCGTCGATATCCACCATTACTACTTTTTTAACTGTATTATAACGCAGAATTTCACGTAGAGTTGCGCCTTCGCCGCCACCTGCGACGAACACGTTTTCAGGATTCGGATGGGATATCAGTGCCGGATGAACAAGGGCTTCATGATACACAAACTCGTCGAATTCACTCGACTGTATTTTATTGTCGAGCACAAGGCACTTGCCGTAGCTGCCAGTACGGATTATTTCGATTGACTGGAACTTCGTCTGCCCTTTATACAGCACCTCTTTTATGCTGTGCAGTTGAATCAAGTCTTCACTTATTCTGTCGTTAAACCATTTAGCAGGGTCTACTTCCATGATAATTATTCCGTATCCAGGATCCCTCTCTGGATTTCAAGGATTGAGTGGTTCTTAGATTCAAGCTGATCAATGACCATCCGTACCGCTTTACCTGGCTTTACCGATTCTCCGCAGGTAAAGATATCCACTGCTGCATAGCCACATTCAGGCCAGGTATGTATGAACAGATGCGATTCAGCTATTACGACTACGCCGCTGACGCCCTGCGGCTCAAACTGGTGGAAAGAGTCCCCAAGCACCGTTGCTCCGGCTGCTTTTGCAGCTGTGTTTAACATTTTTTTCAGCAATTCAAGGTCGTTCAGCGTTTCTCTGTTACAGTCCTTGAGTTCCAATAGATAATGTTTTCCTAGTGCATTCAATCACCTGCCCTCCTCAGAAGATTTCAAAGTCCTGGTCTCACGGAAGAACCAGGACACAGCCACAAATTATATAATAAATCGCCAGTTTCTTCAATGTAATCAGTTTGAAAAGTATAAACACGCGATATTGAAGAGCACACGTGCGAGTGCGACTATTCAGAGTATACTTATCTATGACAGTTTAAAAGGTTGATTATAAGGTTATATGCTGTCTCTTAGAGACCGAGTTCCTTTGACAGGATATCAAGGTCGATATTCTGCTTCATCAGCTTTTCAAATCTGGCTAGTTTACTTACCTGGTTCGGACCTGGATTTGCCAGGACAGCTTCAACACGTTCCATAATCTCAGCCGAACCTTCACTGGTGGTGATCACGGGGATTTCCTTTTCTTCTGCCTTGATCTTAACGGCAGGTTTAAGTGGAGTCTCACCGGTTAATACCAGGCATTTCGTGGAAGTGCTTATTGCGGCAAGCTGCATATCGGGTCGTTCGCTTCTGATTATCGCTGCCTTGTTTTCTTTACGACCGAAGTACTCTGGCCCCGAATCAACAGTCAAGGCGCCAATCATCAGGTTCTCTATTAGATCCTCGGATTTTTCCTCTCCGCAGATAAATTTTCCTGCGATACAGGCAGCGAGTTCACCCACAGTCAGGGCAGATAACGCCCTATCTTCCTGGATAGCGCCGAGATATTGAATGCCTGCTTTAGTAAGATGTTCAGCATCTTCACCCGTTACTTTGTCCATTCTTCTTTCAGGAACCTTGTTGAAAATAACTCCGATGAGAGACTGACCGAACCCCTTGTAACCCGTTATCGTCTGTGGAATATCTTCCGTATACGGCTCGACGATCAGCAGTTTCGCATTCAGTTTCTTCGCTATTTCTGAAGAGGACTGGTAATACTCGGGAGGTCCGTCGATAATAACCGCGTCCTTACCCTGCGATACCATGGTAACAGCTTCTTTGATCCTGGCAGCTATATTGCTTCCGCTGATTACCGGCGACAGTACTTCAACCGGTTCATCGAGCGACAGGACATCTTTCACAAACACGGCATCGCCGTCGTTTCCTGCTGAAAGAACAGGTTTGATATATCCCGGTTTTTTACCTGCATTGAGTACCAGTTTACCGATACTCGCGCAGGTCGATGTGTTTCCGCTGCCTTTTTCTTTCGTCGTTACATAT